>CBDUWS010000096.1:0-6600 GCA_965370985.1 uncultured bacterium | reverse complement strand
TTTAGTTTTGGCGAAACATCCGTTTGGCTGCAGCCAAGCGGTATCCGGCATACATCAGAAGGGACAAAGCGACCAACATTTCTCGATATTCATTCATGCCCCAGATAAATTCTTGATAGAATTGATCGTGAGGTTCTATCCAGGGAATTTCAACCTCTCTGTACCATAGTGGGGCAAACTCGCGATAGATCCCTTTTAGTTCACGGAAAATAAAAGCGATGCTTATGGCCGAAATAACGGGACCTTCTGGAATGGCGGGCTCCAACGCTAAGGGAAGATTAAGATAGTTTCGAAATTTCCAGGAAAGAGGTAATAGAAAAAAAATACCGAGGATGAACAAGGCAGATAATTGATGAACGGGGAAGCGAGAATTATGTAAATTCGTTTCGCCGGAAAAATTTTCTTGCCACCATGTCGGCGTGGTCCATTGGAGATAGCTCTGGCCCCAACTGATTTCCTCCCCGGCAAAGAATAGGGCCGCCATGGCAACAATGCCCACAAGGCCCGCTGCCCAATAATTCGGCTTTTTCAAAAATTTCCATGTTGAAATGAGCAAAAGACCGCCTGCCATACTTGCAGCGAGGAATGTCAAAATTTCGACAAATTGTAATTCTCTCTGCTCAATTTGGAAAATGTAAGACACATAAAAGTGCGGGGCGGTGACATAGGTGAATACCAAAGTAAGAATCACTAAAAGAGGCCAGGCATAGGCTAGAATTTTCCTGAGACTCAACAAGGCATTTTCCTCTGTAATTGATCGTTTGGATGACCCTAGGACGTGGAAGGAATGGGGTGATGTGAAAATATACCTGATTGGGTCATTGGAACCCAAAGGAATTTCCTTGACTCGAAGGGGTGTATTCTAGGCTGTTCCTTGATGGCCGGAAGTTGGAGGATTCCCTTGCTCCTTGCGTTGAGCGCGCTCGGCGATGTTTTCCATAAGGCCCGTGAATTTTTTGTATTGCGGGTGGTCTGGCGACAAAGGGTTGCCATCTTCGTCGCACATCAACTCTTGCATCCCTTCTATAATTTCACTCATTTCCGGGAAAAATTCTTCATTTGATTTTTTTCGTCCCATGGGATTTCTCCTAAAATTTTTTAAAAGTCAGTAAGGTAAAGGGCTACATCAAGTTTTTTTGTCTTGGTCGAGAATGCTTTGAATGACAACTTTGAGATTGTCGAAATTGAGGTTTTTGATTCGAATATTGCCATCGATGACCACGGTAGGGGTGTGTGTGACTTTGATCCGCTCTCCCCATTCTTTCCCTTTCCCTAGGGTTTGAAACGGCTTCCCGCTAGCCAGGCCTGCTTCAAACTCAGTCCTGTCCAACCCTACTTCTTTGAGAATCAACGACCGCATGGTTTTATCAAACATCTGAATGTCTTTATCGTGAATAGATTGAAAAAGGACTTCCTTCATTTTCTGGCCTTTGCCCATGGTTACGGCTTGATTATACATTTCAAAGACGGTGGGTAATTTACCGGGCATGACTGGAAATCCAATCATTCGAGATTCAAATTTATCCCCGAATTCTTTTTGGAGCTTCGTCACCACGACACGTTCAAACATGTGACAATGAGGACAATAGAAATCAGCGAATTCAAATAAAATAACTTTTCCGGATTCGTGCAGGGAGGGTTCCCCTTCCATCATCTCGTATTCGCCGTCGAGTGAGCTGAACGCCAAATTAGCCGAACCAAAAATGAAAACCAGTAGGGCAAGTCCTATCGTCAGTCCTACCCGGGTCTGTCGTGCTTTCATGGGGATCCTTTCATCATTTCTAGTTTCTGGGAGATTAGGTCTCGAATCGAAGTAGCATGATACGGTAACATCTCAAATTCTTTTAGGCTTGCAATAATTCTTCATCATATCAGACTAGGCCTAGTCTGCTTCAAGGTTAAATATGATTGGAAAGAAGATTGCGAGTCATTTTCTTCTAATTTATGGGTTTTTGAATATTGTCGGATTGACGGATGAAAGGAGGAAAGTTGATGAACATTGTACAGTTGAAGGATTATCAGACTTTTGCTGGTGAGAAAATGAAGAAGTTAAATGTGTTTGAAACCCCAAGGTTCTTTTGCGATGTCTATTGCTTTGAGCCGGGGCAAGTTCAAAAGGCGCATGCCCATGGAGACCAGGATAAATTATATTTTGTGTTAGAAGGGCAGGGGACCTTCCAAGTCGGGTCGGAAAGTCAGGTGTTAGAAGAAGGGCAGGGGACCATGGCTCCTGCGGGGGAGGAGCATGGTGTCGTCAATCATACAGATGCACGACTTCGGGTGTTGGTGTTTATGGCTCCCAATCCCGGGTGAAGACTGGTTTGTCAGGCAGAACAAATTGAAGGGGAAAGATGAAACGGGCGGAGAGGCAAGAAGGCCTTTCCGCCCGTTTCCTTTGAGTATTGGATCTTAGAAAGTTGGATTCATGGGATTGAAAATTTTGGTGTTGTCATCTCCAGATACTGAGAGAATCCCTATTGCCCCCTTCGCCACACGGAATATACTATGGTCCACTAACAGATAACCTCCGGGCACATCTACTTTGAATTCCACAATCGCAGCTCCCGCTGAAGGTATGAGAGTGGTTTGCACGTTTTTATTCACTGTCCCGCCAATCGCTCCCTCCAGATATACTTTGTCAAAAATTTCACCGATAATGTGAAATGAGGATGTGCTATTCGGTCCGATATTGCCCACATAGAGTCGGACCGTATCTCCGACCTTGGCCTTAAGTTCTCCTTCTCCCATTAATGCCCCGGCTTTGCCGTTAAACACCACATGGTCCGGGTGTTCTGCCAACCCTTTTTCCATTGACAGTTCCATAATGCCCTTCTCAGAGCTTGGCATCGTGAAGAATTCGCTTTGCATGACGGCATATTCACGATCTACCGACGGTAAGCCTTCCGCCGGGTCGATAAGAATCATCCCATACATCCCATTGGCAATGTGTGCGGGGATGTTCGGCACCGGTGAGGCACAATGGTAGATAAACAATCCGGGGCTTAAGGCCTGAAAGGAAAAGACCCCTTCCTGCCCGGGAGCAGCTAAATTTGACCCGGCTCCACCGCCAGGACCATTTACGGCATGCAAATCCATATTGTGTGGGAATTTACTGCTGCTATGATTTTTCAAATGCAGTTCTACTGTATCCCCCACGCGGGCTCGAATCATGGGACCGGGCACCGTCCCGTTAAAACTCCAAAATTTATATTGTACCCCGTCGGCTAAGGTCCCGACATATTCTTTGGCTTCAACATTGACCACCACTTTCGCAGCCTGTTTTCTGGTAATGGGGGCGGGAACTTCCGGCAATGTTGTGAGTGTGGCTTGCACGGTTGGCATGGCCCATGCCGCAGAAGCAGGTCCAAGGCACGTGACGGTCAGGAACAAGGCTGCGATGAGTGTTCCCCTGAATTCGATCTTGGTTATCATGAACGGGTTTTCTCCTTTTCTGTATGTGTGCTGTTAAAAAACATAACTTACCTACTGATGCTACATCATAGGGAAATGTATTGAAGAAACAATGATATAGATCATCAAATGGAAAAAAGACGGGGAGATTAGCTGTGAAAGGAAGGAAAAAAAGGGGGGCGTGACTGACGTAAGGCGCGTTCAAAGATGGCTCGAAGATTGGCTGCGAATGTACAAGTTATTTTCACGTAAGTCCTTAGGGTATGGCGTGAGGGGCCATTCCTTGGAGGCGTGGGAGATGAAGAATGAAGAGTTGTTTCCCATGACCTGCAATGAGCTGATCTTTTTTGAACCGGCTGAGAATACGACTGGTTGTCTCTTTGGTCAATCCTGCCATGTCCGCTAAGTCTTGGTGGGTGAGACGAACGGAAATGCGGATACCTTGGGTTTCCTGAATGCCGGAACGCTCGGCCAAGTTCACAAGGAGGGCCGCCACGCGTTGCTCGGCCCGGTCTAAGGCAAAGGCTTTGGCATTGTCTTGTGATTCTCGAAGCCGATGACTCAAATAATTGATAATGTTGACGGCTGCTTCAGGATTTCGTTGGATAACCTCCATCATTGCCGTGCGGTGGATTTTGATGACCGTTCCCTCTCCCATGGATTGCGCACAGCCTGGATGTGGGTCTCCGGAAAAGGCTGAGACTTCACAACAAAAGAGATCGCCCGGCATAAGGACTTTGAGCGTGACTTCACGTCCTTCGGGGTTGGATTTGACGCATTTCACATTGCCCTGTGTGACAATATGAAACCAGTCGGCAGGATCGCCTTCTTTAAAGATGAATTGCCCTTTTTTAATAGGAACTTCTACGGCGTGTTTGGCCAATTCCTGTCGATCTGTTTCGGACAGACAGGCAAACAGCGGGAGCGAGTCAAGGGAGGTTTGTGAAGCCATTGAAGGTCATTATGAAACCAGTTGGTTCGTTTTTTCAACGATAGCGCGCGCGCTAATGCCATAATGATCGAGTAATTGGGCAGGTTTTCCGCTATGCGGAATTTGCTGGATCCCCATTTTATGGAGGCATATGCCTACGGTGGACAAGGCACTCAGAACCGCATCACCAAGCCCTCCATGGAGATAATGATCTTCAACGGTCAAGACCAGATTATTTGTGGCTTTTGCGGCTTGTTGGAGCGTGGCCACATCGATGGGAACAATGCTGTAAAGATCAATAATGCGAACAGTAATGCCGGATTTTTGTAATTCGTCATAGGCTTTGAGGGCTTCAAACAACGTGACACCTGCTGCAACAATCGTGAGTTGGTCGTTGTCGCTTTGGCGAAGAACCTTGGAGCCACCGATTGTGAAGGTCTCCTTCGTGTCGTAGAGGATTGGAGTCTTCGGTCGACTCGTCCGCATGTAGACCATGCCTTTGTGGTTTGCCATGGTTTCCACGAGCCGATAGGCACACATCGCATCTGAAGGATACAAGACCACCATCCCAGGCTGAGCGGCCATCATGGCTAAATCCTCCAGCCCCATTTGCGAGGGCCCATCTTCACCAATGCTGACGCCGACATGGGAACCCATTAATTTAATATTTGATTGGCTAATAGCGGCCATGCGGATGAAATCATAGGCGCGTGTGAAAAAGGCGGCGAAAGTCGCGGCAAAGGGAATTTTCCCACATGCCGCAAGGCCGGCGGAAGCGCCGATCATATTTTGTTCGGCGATGAAATTTTCAAAAAACCGTTCAGGAAAACGTTTTCCGAATTTGTCGGTATAGGTTGAGTTTTTCACGTCAGCGTCTAATCCGACGACTAACGGATTCACTTCCCCCAGTTGAGCTAAGGCTTCTCCGAAAGCCTCACGAGTGGCCACGGAATCCGTTGGGCCATATTGCGGTGCCGGGAGAGGTTTGGCCGAACCGTTTGCACGCTGAACCGTGGAAGGTTGCGAAATGGGGAGGGAGGGAACTGGAGAGGAGAGTGATTGATTCAACACGGCAATCACTTCTTCGGCTTGTTGTGGATTCAAGGGTTTGCCATGCCAACTTGGGTGATCTTCGGCAAATGGAATCCCTTTGCCTTTAAAAGTCTTAGCCAGAATCATAGTTGGCTTCTGTGTGGTTTGACTGGCTTCAGAAAAAGCCTGGAGCAACTCGGCGTGGTTATGTCCATCGACACAGATGGCATGCCAGCCAAAGCCTTCCCAACGCGCTTTGTACGTCTCCAGATTATGCTCCAACATCGTGGGGTCCGATTGTCCGAGCCGATTAATATCGATAATTGCGCAGAGATTGTCGAGTTGAGCATGGCGTGCGATGTCGGCGGCTTCCCAGACCGAGCCTTCCACCGATTCTCCATCCCCTAACACCACATAGGTTCGAGCGGACGTCTTATCCAAATATTTATTATTGAGTGCGATGCCGATGCCCACGGATAGGCCTTGCCCAAGTGAGCCTGTTGCCATATCTACGAATGAAAGACGGGGCGTGGGATGCCCTTCCAGGTCTGATTCTAATGTGCGAAGTTCAAGTAATTCTTTAGGATCAAAAAGTCCTGCTTCAGCCCATGCTGCATACAGCAGCGGGGCGGCATGACCTTTCGATAGGACAAACCGATCATTGTCAGGGTTGCGAGGATTCTTCGGATCGTATCGCATAACCGAAAAGAATAAAGTTGCGACGATATCGGCCGCCGAGCAACAACTGGTCGGGTGGCCGTTCCCCGCTTGGGTGGTGGCACGAATGCTATGAATGCGCAGTTGATCAGCTTTTTGACGAAGGCGTTCTGGCAATTGGGATGTACCAATGGTGGTCACAAACGACTCCTTACTTTTAAGAGATTTTAGGAGAAAAGTGAGGTTGCGTGGAAAGGTAACAGACCCCCATACTGCAGTCAATTTCGAGAGGTTTCTTGCTAGCCTCTAACAGGTCGATGTAGGGTGCTAGGAAAGTGAAAGCGATAACCCTTCAATTACGAAGCTGAACTAACTGGAGGTCGAATGATGAACGCAATGAATGTGGTTGTTCTATCAGTTCAACGAATGGGAGTAGCCTGTCTCTTCGTTGCAGGAGTGATTCTGGTGGGTTGTTCTTCGGCACCTGAACCTCAACCAGAGCCCTCTAAAGAAAAGGTTCAACAAGATGCTGACCGATTTTTTAATAAGTTGGAGCAGGAAGAAAGAGC
>CBDUWS010000095.1:0-6615 GCA_965370985.1 uncultured bacterium | reverse complement strand
TCGATACATTGTACACAATCAAAAGGGATTCAGTTTGACAGAGCTCATGATCGTGGTGGCGATTATTGGTATTTTGGCTACGATCGCCATTCCCAATTTTTTGCAATATCAGGCCAAGGCGAAACAAACTGAGGCGAAAAGTAATTTAGTTGCTCTTCATACTTCTGAAATCGCGTATTTCGCTGAAAATAATGGATTTATTGATGACTTTAATGCCGTTGGCTTTGGTGTGAGTGGAGCTTCGCAGCGTTACTATTATGAGTTAGGTAGTGCCAATTTAGGAACCTTGCCGCCCGGGTGCACCGCTTCGAGTCTGGATGTTGTTAGTGCAACAGGCTTTACGGCTGTGGCTATTGCCAATATCGATGGGGATGCGACGTGTGATGTCTGGACGATTGACGATCAAAAGGTTTTGACCAACGTCACGAATGATGTGTCGTCCTAGAATTGTAGATAGCCCACATTATCTAGAGAATAGAACCCCAGCAGGTTTGAGTTTTTCCAGAAAATAGGTAGGCAGGATTATGATTGGGGATTAGGCCCCAGGAGGAGAGAACACGTGGATATCCGAGAAAAAATTCAAAACCGGTCGGCAAAAATTGGAGTCGTCGGATTGGGCTATGTGGGGCTGCCCTTGGCCGTACTTCAAGCCAAAACGGGGTATCATGTCTTTGGGGTCGATGAAGTCGCAGCCAAAGTGGAGATGGTCAATCAGGCCAACAATTATATCTTGGATGTGGACGATGCTGAATTACGTGAGGTAGTGGATCAGAAGCTATTGGAAGCGACGACCGATTTTTCGGTTTTGCAACAATGCGATATTATCCTCATTTGTGTGCCAACACCTCTGACCAAGAATAAAGAACCTGATATTTCTGCGATTGTGAAAGTGTTGGCGCATCTTGCCCACTATGCTCATCCCAATATGCTGGTGGTGCTGGAAAGTACGACCTACCCTGGAACCACGGAAGAAGTCATTTTGCCTGCGCTGACCGCGAAAGGCCTTACGGCGGGCAAAGATCTGTTTGTGGCGTTTTCGCCCGAACGGGTTGATCCGGGAAACGCAGAATTTAAAACGCACAATACGTTCAAGCTGGTTGGGGGGGTGACGGAAAACTGCCAGGAAGTCTCAAAATTATTCTACGAACAATCCATTGTTAAAGTATTTCCACTCAGCTCCCCGAGAGTTGCCGAAATGGCCAAGGTATTTGAGAATGTTTTTCGATCGGTGAATATTGCGTTGGTGAATGAACTGACATTGTTATGTGAGCGGATGGACATTAATGTCTATGAAGTCATTGATGCAGCCGCTACCAAAAACTTTGGGTTTATGGCGTTTTATCCCGGCCCGGGGGTAGGTGGGCATTGTATTCCTTTGGACCCCTATTATTTAGCGTGGAAGTCGAAGGAATATGATGTGCATACGCGGTTTATTGAATTGGCTGGAGAAATTAATGAGAACATGCCGTATTTTGTCGTGAGCAAACTTCAGCGAGTCTTGAACCAAATGGGGAAATGCTTGAAAGGCTCAATGATTTTAGTGCTTGGGGTGACATACAAAGCAGACATTGAAGATCCTCGGGAATCCCCGGCGACCAAAGTCATGGAATTACTCCAAAAAGAAGGGGCGGTGTTACAATATGCGGATCCTTATACGCCATCTTTGATGATTCGCGACCAGCAGTACAAATCCTATTCCGTCACGCAAGAGATATTGGAGCAAAGCGCGTGTGCCTTAATTTTGACAGCCCATTCGGCTTTTGATTACCAGATGATTGTGGATCATGCTCCGGTGGTGTTTGACACGAGAAACGGAACTCGCGAGGTCCAACAACATCGGGAGAAGATTGTGTTGCTTTCGACATAATCCGTGACCTGTGTTATAAAGGAATGTGCTGGTAAGAGTAATTTCTTGACAGCCTTCGTCCTATATCGGTATAAGGCCCAGTTAGACTGGGCATTTTTATACCCTTTGGATAGTTCGTTTCGTTAAGTGGTTCCCCCCTAACATCTATAATCCTCAGGTCAATAAAGAGCTAACAGTACGCTAACATGAGGTTACTTAAACAATTCATCGTGCGTGTAACGGGAAATTTCTTTGAAACCGTAGTCCCAAAGTTGCGCCAGCAACGAGCAAAAAAGACTGCACCTTCTCTGAAATTGGTTTCTCATAATCTGCATCCCGTGGTTTCTCCGGATACTTCCACCCAACGCAGTACCCACCTCGGCCATATGGAGTCCCTGGAATCTGCCCTCCAAAAAGGTGAGCAGTGGTTGTTGAGCAAGCAGGATTTGGAACGAGGATTCTGGGTCGAGGAATTAGAAGCGGATACGACTCTGACATCGGACTATGTCATGCTTCGTCGGTTTTTGGGGGTAGTCGATTCTGAGCGAGAACGAAAAGTTGCCTGTTATCTCCTTCATACGCAACTTGATGATGGAGGTTGGCCGATTTTTTCTGGTGGGCCAGCTGACATCAGTGCGACGGTCAAGGCTTATTTTGCCTTGAAATTGGTCGGCGTGTCGTCTGATGAGCCCGTAATGCAGCGGGCTAAGGATCTGGTTCTCAAGCAAGGTGGGGCGGTTCAGGCCAATGTCTTTACGAAAATTACATTGGCGTTGTTTGGCCAATATGATTGGCGTGGGATTCCATGTATGCCTGTGGAGATTTTCCTCGCACCTCAATGGTTTTATTTTAATTTGTATGCCGTGTCTTATTGGTCTCGTGCTGTCATTATCCCTCTCTTAATCGTTTTCGCGCATCGTCCTCTTTGTTCTATTTCTAAGGAACAGGGTATTGCAGAACTCTTTCTGGAACCTCTGGAAACGGTAGAATTTTCCGAGGTGCCACCATTGCATCGCGATTCCACATTGCTCAGTTGGCGAAATTTTTTCGTGTGGACCGATGGACTCCTTCGACTTTATGAATCCTATCCTCTTAAAGCATTAAGAAAGAAAGCCTTGAAAAAGGCTCAACGTTGGATGATCGAACATATGGATGGCGAGGGTGGGCTTGGAGCCATTTACCCGGCCATGGCCTATTCGATTTACGCGCTCAGAGGCTTGGGATATTCGACTGATCATCCATTAATTCAAAAAGCCTTAGGCGAAATTGAGGCCCTCGAAATCTATTCCAATTCTGCAAATATCACGACTCCTACCATGATGCATATGCAGCCCTGCCATTCCCCCGTGTGGGATACCGCCTTAACGATGAATGCCCTCATTGAAACCGGGGTTGCTCCGAATAATCCGGCGTTAGGTCGAGCTGATGCCTGGTTACGAACCTGCCAGTCACAAAAGGTTGGTGATTGGATCGTGTCGTCTCCGGAGGCAAAACCAGGGGGATGGGGTTTTCAATACGAAAATGACTGGTATCCAGATGTAGACGATACCGCCGCCGTCATAACCGCCATGGCCAAAATTCATCAAGCTGAAAACCCGGATTTCGACGAAGTCCTTCAGCGAGGATTCCATTGGGTATTGGCTATGCAAGGGTCTGATGGTGGATGGGCTGCGTACGATAAAGATAATAATAAGCTTATTTTTAATAAAATTCCATTTGCTGACCACCAGGCTTTATTAGATCCCAGCACGGCTGACTTAGCGGGACGGTGTTTAGAAATGTTAGGCACCTTGGGATATGACCAATCGCATCCTGCTGTCGGTCCAGCCTTGGAGTTTCTGCTTAAGGAGCAAGAAGCCAATGGCAGTTGGTATGGGCGATGGGGTGTGAATTATATTTATGGGACCTGGTGTGTGCTGTCTGGCCTACGGGCGATTGGAGTGGATATGACGGCACCGTGGATTCAAAACGCCGTGACCTGGTTGGAATCTGTCCAGAATTCTGATGGGGGTTGGGGCGAATCCTGCGAGTCCTATGCGAATATTGAAAAAGCCGGGCAGGGGGAGAGTGCCGCCTCACAAACGGCATGGGCGATCATGGCCCTGCTTCAGGCTGGTGCTTCGGATTCCTTGAGCGTTGTTCGCGGCGTGAATTGGCTTATTCGTCATCAACGTGAAGATGGTGTGTGGGATGAATCGTTCCATACAGGGACAGGATTCCCACGGGTTTTTTATTTGCGGTATCATGGCTACTGCAAATATTTTCCTATTTGGGCTTTGGGTATGTACCGGAATGTAAAAATGAACGGGGAAGCCAAAGCCGACCAACTGCGCAAGGCGGCTCAGGCTTCCCGACGCCAACGGGGGTTGGGGTAATTCTTGCTCAACATAAACCCTGTCTTGTTTATAAAATGATGTCAGGAGCCGGTTCTGACCAGAATCGCGATAGTGACGGCAACCAGAATCGAATTTCAAGCCGTTGCCCGTGCCCTTCGATTTCCTCACCCCGTTTCCCACTATGGTCATCGGGCGTTAGCCAGCAACGATCATGGACTGAATATTCTACTTATTCAATCGGGAATAGGTTCTGACAAGGCTCGCATCGGTGCGCAGCAACTTCTCGACGGCGCCCCATGGGATGTCATGATCTCCACCGGTTTTGCAGGGGCTCTCGATACGGGTCCAATCGGGTCGGTACTTATTGGGAAGGAAGTTTTTAGAGAGCCGTGCCCTACGTCCCGTATCCCGCTTACCTCACAACGAATCGTGTGCCATCCTGATTGGGTCCAATCAGCGTTGAGTCTTAGCTGGATGGGGCAGGAACCTCTACGAACCGGAAGATTTGTGACCGTGGATCGTGTACTCACCTATTCGGTTGACAAGCATAAATTAAAAGCCTCCACAGGAGCCGTGGGGGTCGATATGGAAAGCGCAGCTATTGGGGAAGTCGCTCAGGGGCATGGCCTGTCATTTCTGATAGTTCGGGCGATTTCTGATGGCGTCAACGAGGATTTGCCGGTAGACTTTAATCTCTTCCTTACACCATCCGGTTGGTTCTCTGGAGTCATGCACATTATGACGACCCCGAGATCTTGGAAAGGCTTCCTTGATCTGTATCGGCATTCGAAGCAAGCGTCGTTGCAACTCACAAAATTTTTCAAGGAATTTTTCTCTGCTGTTTCGACAATTCCAACGACGCCAACTCCTTTAGGTATTAAGTCTTAACCTATGAACGTAATTCAAGGCATTGGGGCTCGAGTCATTCCGCGGGTCGAAGAAATGGGAGCCATGCTGGTGTTCCTGTTGCGGTCCTTTGGATGGTTGTTCCGACCGCCATTCCGGTTGTTTCAAATCACCAAGCAAATGCATTTTATTGGTTTTAAATCAACGTTTGTCGTCATTTTGACGGCTCTTTTTACGGGAATGGTTCTGGCTCTTCAAGGGTATTATTCCCTACGGAAATTTGGCTCGGAAGGTCTTTTAGGTTCTGCTGTGGCCTTGAGTATGATTCGTGAACTGGGTCCTGTGCTTGCGGCATTGATGGTAACCGCTCGTGCGGGATCCGCGATGACTGCTGAAATCGGGATTATGAGGATTACGGAGCAAATCGATGCTTTGGAAACGATGGCCATCAATTCCCTTCAGTACTTAATTACACCAAAGTTGGTGGCCTCACTCATTTCTGTGCCGCTCCTAGTCGCCCTTTTTGACGTTGTTGGGATTTGGGGTGGCTATCTTGTTGGAGTGAAGTTGTTGGGTGTAAGCGGAGGGTCTTATTGGAGCTCCATTGAATCCGCCGTGGAATGGAAAGACGTATATGGCGGAATATTAAAGTCGATTAGTTTTGGTCTCATCATCAGTTGGGTCTGTTGTTACAAGGGATACTTCACGAAGATGAGTGCTGAAGGGTTGGGGAAAGCGACGACTGAGTCTGTGGTTTTGGCGTCGGTTCTTATTTTGGTGTGGGATTACTTTTTAACATCCATTCTTATGTAGGAATTTGCATATCTGAAATGGAGGCACCGATTATTATTCAGTTAAAAGGGGTTGAAAAAACGCTTGGTGGGCAGCCTGTGCTCCGAGGAGTGGATTTGGCTATCCCTAAAGGCGACATCACCACAATTATTGGTCCAAGTGGTGAAGGAAAAAGTGTGCTATTGAAGCACATCATTGGTTTGATGCGGCCTGACCGAGGCCAGGTGCTGGTTGACGGTGTGAATATTGCGCAAATCCATGATCGAGAATTGAATGAGATTCGCAAGAAATTTTCGATGTTGTTTCAGTCGGCTGCGCTGTTCGATTCACTGGATGTCTTTGATAATGTCGCGTTCCCTTTGAGAGAGAAACGCTTGGTTTCCGAGTCCGATGTGCAGCGATATGTACCCGAAATGTTGGAACGAGTTGGGTTGGGGAACATGGGGCACAAATTTCCTTCGGAACTCAGTGGCGGGATGAAAAAACGAGCAGGATTAGCCAGAGCGTTGGTGATGGGGCCGGAAATTATTTTATTCGATGAACCGACCACGGGCCTGGATCCTTTAATGGCCCATGCCATTCATGATCTGATTTTAGCGATGCATAAAACATTTGGGTTTACCGCAATCATGGTCAGTCATGAAATCCCCAGAATTTTCCCCATCTCTGATTGGGTCGCCATGCTGAAGAATGGTAAAATCCTTGCGATGGAGCGTTCCGAAGAATTTCAACGGCTGTCGGATCCTTTAGTCCGTGAATTTATTTCCGTTCCGGATGCCATGGCTGCATCCTAAG
>CBDUWS010000094.1:0-6647 GCA_965370985.1 uncultured bacterium | reverse complement strand
GGTACTTCACGAAATCGCAAACAAATGAAAGGGCCTAAGCATCATCGCTTTAAACACCACATTGCCACATTTGGCCACAAGATAACACCGGTATTTAGCATCATTCCTGCTTTTATTCAGGTAGAGGCAAAACGGCGTGATCGGCAATTATCACACATGCGCCTCCGGCCTTCGGCACACGATTGAGTCCGTTCTTGTCATTTGAGTCCTATTTCATTCTCACTTCCAACCTTACCCTGAAATCCCACCTCATGTATTTATTTGCGATCCCCTCCTTTTGATGAATAGCCTCATTCACATATTCATAGTGAAATACCAGGCATGGTTCAGCTCTTCACAAGAAACATCGCAAGAATCATCTACCTTCTCCTCCTGACGTTCGTGGCGGCCTTAATGATCCCAACCACAGTCATGGCTGAATCTGCAACTCTATCGTGTCAGGCCGTTAGCACACAAATAGAACACACACGGAGTGTTCTTCTTCCATTGGAACAACGGAGACAACAGATCCAGCAACACGTTCGTACCATTTACCAAGAACTGTTTGCTTGCCAAACAGGCATTTCATTAACACAGGCTCAACAAGAAAATTGCAGACACCTTCAAGATGAAGGGCCCAAACAATTCCAAGCCATGGTTAAGGCCATAACCCTTAGCCATCAAACTTCCCAACAACTGGCCCGCCAAACCCGCCAAGCCAAAATTACCTGTCCTGCCATTGCTGCTGAGGACGCATTTCCCAAAACAACCAGCCTTGCCCCTCTTCAAGACATTGCAAAGAACAAATAACGGAGATGGGCAACAACAGAATGATTCCCCAATTCTCATCAACCGAGACGAGTTCAATCCGAGGAAAAACCAAGATGGATTCCCGCTAACAAATTGCGGGAATGACAGATAGGAAGAGAGAGACCGGTTATTCGGGAAGTTCGATGCTGCCGCCTTCGAGGTCGGTATCGATACCGGTCAGCTCCATTTTGTTGCCGACTCGCCACCATTCGGCAGAGACTTCGGAAAGCGTTCCTTTGGAAGTGTAGAATTTTGCGGCGGGAATGCTCACCGTTTGATTTTCGGTTTTATGAATCTCCATCACGGTCGTTTTCAACGTAGTATCTTCCACCTTGAGCGTCTCTGGTGTGCTTGTGAGCAGGAATCGATCATTGGGATTCGCTTCCCATACATTGCGTTTTAACGTGGCCACCTCTGTGCCTGTCGGCATGAACACACCCATGGATAATGCTAATTTCTTATCCTCTTCCAGCCACTCAATGCGGAGCTGTTCCTTGCCATGAGCCAAAAACGTTCCATTCGTATTTCGTAATATGTTGGTTCCTAATTGAATATCCACGCGACATCCCCCCATAAATTCGAATACATATTTTCTGGATTATTCCTGAGAAGAATCCTAAAGTTCAAGTGAAACGAATTAAACACGAGAGATGAGGTTTCGACGGAGAAACCAGGCTATCAACATGACAAAGAACCACGAACCGATCGCGGCTAAGGCTAGAAACCAGTGCAAGAAACCCAAGCCTGCACAGATCAGGACAACAACGGAAAAGTCACGGTTAACCATGTTACCTAGCATACACTCTATTTTAGCGCATTGGCGGTCGGGTAACCGCCGTAAGTCCCGTGGACGAGAACGCCACTGTCGAGCCGCGTTCACCAATAATAACGACGCCACATTCCCCAACACGGCAGACGCACCCAGTAACAGTGGTAGATTCGTCTGCTCCCACGGTCCCTGGAGATAGGCCCCGCACGCAATCCCGGCAAAGATGGCGATATGCACGACATTATCTGCCAAAATATCCAACTCCCGGCCAAATTTTGACTCGGAGAACGTCAGCCGAGCCACTTCGCCATCACAACAATCAATGATCACTGACAACTGCAAGAGCAGCGCACCAATAAGGGCGAACTCCCACGAACCCGGAATAAAAAACCCCGCCGCGACCAACCCAATGACCATGGACACCATCGTAATCGTATTGGGCGTCCATCTTAACTTCAGAAACAGTCGGGTAAGAAGACCAGAACATTTTCGATTGACATAGCGATCAACAAATCCGTCCAGCCCGCCTTTCAACGTCTGGAGCGAACGGACCAACGTTTGTTCGGCCAGCTTGGTCCCTTTGGGTCCACGAACATCCCTGAACCAATGCGCCCCGCCGGGTATAGCCATGACCGTCCCTTCAACAGCAGCCTGTTCCAGGGCTAAACGCAAGGGATTCGTCCCACCGGCATGCAACACACCTGATATCCCCAATAATCGACCTGGCAACACCATCAAATCACCAACGATGGGTAAGCGTGATCCTTCATGGTTCGTGACTTGAGAAGCCGCTTCCATTGTGGACGCCAGAGGCGGATCTCGAAAAACCACCGAAGAGGCAGTGCGCCCATCAAGGCCTTCAGGCCTCACCAACACGTTTGGATTCCCCAAAGGATAACCCTCGTCAGAATGACCAATGACCACGACCGCTTTACCTTGTGCGCCTTCATGTCGTAATTGCTGCACAAGTGAAGGAGAAAACACGGTATGGCAGCCCACAACCATACAAGCACCACTGAATTCATCAGCCAGCGTTTCCCAAGTTTGGGGATCGTGCAGAGGAAATTCACGCACCGGCAGCCACCGGACAGCAGCCTGGAGCCGACTATCTTCTCGTAACAATTCTCGTAGTGCCGGTTCCTCTTTCCCGGCCAACACCCAAATTTGAGAGATCCCACCTCGCTGCAGCGTCAACACGGCTCGTTGAAAGAGAGTCATGCCACCAACACGCGTCAACGGACTAGGCATGGCTTGTCCGGAATCCATGCTCCCGGAAGCAAACACTCCCGAGGAGGTCAGCAGAATGGCTGTATCAACAGCATCCGTCGTTTCTTGTTTGAGAATCCCATCCATAATTACACACGCATCAATTGAATCACTATCAAGTGACAGGAACTAACTTCAAGCATTCCACATGTCGCGACTAGAGGGTCCGCCCACCAATATCTATCAGACATTTGCGCTTGCCTTGTGTGACAGCCTGTAACCGCCGTCCGACGCCCGAGGGAAAAATGATGGCCTTTATGCTCGAGTTTTCTCCAACGTTGACTGAAAGGCCGATAAAAACCCTTCAATATTCTGGTTAGTCAGCGCACCGATATTGGCTACCCGAAATATTTTATCCTCTACCTGGCCTTGACCAGCATAAATGACATAGCCAGCTGTCTTCAACCCATCATGAAGCCGGGCATAGGAAACACCGTCAGGCAAATAAAAGGCCGTCAGGGTATTCCCTTGTACCTCAGGAGGTAAGACCGCTTGAATTCCCATTGTTTCCATGCCTGTTCGAATCGTCGAAGCATATCCTTGAAATCGTTTGATGCGATTCTCAACCCCTTCTTCCAACAGTTCATCAAGGGCTTCCCGAAAGGCATAGTACACCTGGACAGCCGGAGTAAACGGAATCGTCCCACGTTCTTGTTCTTCATAATAATTGGCCAGATTTAAATACAAGGAACGTTTGGGATATTTCATCACCCGTTCCATGAACCCCTTCCGAACCAGGACAAAGGACGCTCCTGGAAACCCTTGAATACATTTCTGCGAAGCCCCGGCCACCATATACATCTTACTGCCACCGATATCCAAGGCCTCTCCCCCTAAGCCACTCACCGAATCCAGCATAAAGACGCGATTTTTGCTATCCACCAGTTCCGCAATTTCCTTGACTGGGTTGATAAAGCCCAGCGTCGTTTCATGATGTACCATGGCCACTGTATGCACTTCGGGATGTTGGATCATGGCCAGCTCCACCATCTTGATGTCCGGTGTGACACCCCAATCATATTTCATATCAGGGACACCTAAGCGATGGATTTTGATCATGGACGAGAGCCGTTGTCCATACATGCCATTGGTAATAACCATGGCCCGTTTCCCCAAGGGTATGCTGGACAGCAGCGCCGCTTCGACCGCCGCTGTGCCGGAACCCGTGAGAATAATTGCCGTATACTCGTCCTCCTCCCCAGGAACGAACGCCTTGAGCAATTTTTGGCGAATGTCATTAATCAACTCCGAACATTCCGATTCCCGATGGCAAATATCCGGTTGAAGCAACGCCTGTCGCACGCGATCAGACACATTCACCGGACCGGGGTTTAATAAGATCATCTATTCAATTCCTTTATGGTAAGTATTTCTTAACAAACAGGTTTGATATTGTTTACGACATGCTCTGCTTAAACCGCTTCGTCATCTCCGGCGGAGCAAACGCGATGCGATCAGCCTCTTCCAATTGCTCATTCACTTTTATTAAAAGAAAACTCGGACCGGTATCTGCGAGCATGGACTTAAACTCATAGGCGATATCTTCCTTTTCCCACACCCGCTCCACATTCACATAGCCGGCCGCTTTCGCCATTTTGTCCAATCCGACAACCCGCGAATACGTGGGTTGATTCCCGGTCGTTCCATACACTTCATTATCGAACACCACATGAATCAAGTTCTTCGGCTTGAGCGCCCCAATCGTCGCCAGCGTCCCCAAACTCATCAGAACGTTCCCATCGCCATCAAAGATCACAACCGTTTTCTGTGGCTGCGCTAATGCCAAGCCTAATCCTATCCCAGCCGTGGCTCCCATCGATCCGATCATATAAAAATTCTGGTCGCGGTCACGAAGCTTGCAAGCCTCACGAGAAGGCAATCCATTACACACGATAAGGGGTTGATCGGTCAGCAATTCAAAAATCGCCGCCATCGCCTGCGCACGACTTTGCATCACGCCTTCTTCAGGACCAATCATGATTGATGTACCTCGCTACATGTCATAGCTATCCGCACCAGAATTAGGGCTGCACCGTTTTAACAATGCCTTTTTTCAAGAGCAGCGCCACGGGAATACGTTGTTCCATAAATGTTTTGGCGGTCCATTGGAGATCTTCGGCAATCGTCTCGACGGCAAGCGTCCGGTGGGGAATTCTGACGGTATCCAGAAGAGCCGCCATCGTCTCCCCCATCACCAAATGTTCAGGCGCGTCTTTCCCTTCAAACCCACGCCAAGAGACCAGAAGAAGACAGGGGATTTGATAAATCAAATTGAGCGATTCCAAAACATTGAGGGCATTGCCTAAACCCGAATTCTGCATAAGCACCGCGGGAATTTTTCCACCAAAATACGCCCCGGCCGCCATGGCCACGGCTTCATCGTCACGGACAGCGGGAATGTAGAGTCGTTCTTCCGTTAAATGCGCGATAATCCCACCAAGAATGGTATCCGGAACTCCGGTAAAGAAGTCGAATCCAATCCCTTGCAGACCTTTCACAAAATCGTCAGCTTCCAACATGGCCATCATTTCGGAAAATTACACAATTCTCTCGTTCGCCTCATCGAGACCAAGGCGCCCGCTCAACAGAACATTTCAAGTTGAAAATACCTTTGGATGGATAACACCTGCACCTAAAGCGATGAGGCACGCCGAACAAGTCAGGGATTATAGCCAAGGGTGGGACGGTTCTCAAGAAAACCGCACAAGGAAGTTGCGAGAAAAATCCAGAAAAGAGTAGACTAGCTTTTTCCCTTAATTAACAGCATACTATTAACACCTTTCGAGACTTTCCCCTATATGAAATCAACCAAACGGCCGTCGAAATCCGGCTACACCGAGCAGCATGCGAAAAGCGGCCTGACAGCCAAATTACCCCGGTTGGAAACATGGCCCAATCAATACCCTGGATACGTCATCACCATTGAAATTCCGGAATACACGGCCATTTGTCCCAAAACCGGCTTGCCGGACTTTGGAACCATACAGCTGACATACGTACCCGACCAAACCTGCCTCGAGCTTAAATCTCTCAAGGGCTATATTCATGGATACCGGAATCTCGGTATCTTCTACGAAAACGCGGTCAACAAAATTCTGGCCGATGTCGTCAAAGCCTGCAAACCCGTATCAGCCACCGTCATTGGTGAATTCACCGCCCGCGGCGGCCTCAGCAGCACCATCGAAGCCTCCTACCCGTAATTAGCGAACCACCTAATAGGGTCAGACTCGATTAAAATTGGCAGTCCTATTTGTTCATTTTTTGGAGCCACACCCTTTACCCCAAAAAAGCAAAGGCTCCTATCCCTTCACAACTGCCCCGTTTTTGAATGACGGACTCAACATCACATAAGCCCCATCACAGCCCGGTCCACACTTCCAATTGAAGTGTTCCGTCCAAAACATTTGATAGCCACAGCGTGGACAAACCACGGAACGAGTTGCGGGTGACTGGGCAAATTGAGTTAATTGTAACATCATCGCCAACCTCATCCTGATAAGAAAGTATTATCTCCTTACCAAAATAGGGAAGCGACAGAAACCAGTAAATAGTTGAATAGAGGGGATGAGGCTGTTGGGAATTAGCTCTTTTTTGCACAGTTGAAAGAAAAATGGGAACAGGCTCGATTTACACTACACGTTCACAGGGCTACATGTCTTTTTCCAGTTCCCCATTTTCATGAGGGAAAGGCCCCCTCTCTAATCGATACTGACTCCACCCCCCCAAGAGTCCGGGTCTCGCCCAGCACTGAAGGAAGGTCGCCCGGCGAACTAGACCTCGAACAAGCGTGATTTAATTTCGTGTGCCACACGAAAAAGACGGA
>CBDUWS010000093.1:0-6670 GCA_965370985.1 uncultured bacterium | reverse complement strand
GTTGGAAGTATCCCGCTTACCACTCCCGCGTTGATCATCGCTTGCATGGTGAGCAACATCGTTATTCCTAAAGCCAGAAATCGTCCAAACACATCCGGCGCTAACGCTGCGACTCGAAATCCTTTAAAGACGAGGATGACGAATAAGCCCAATAACCCTAAGGTGCCGATCAACCCAAGTTCTTCTCCAACCAATGCCAACACAAAATCGGTATGGCCTTCAGGGAGATACAACAGTTTTTGCTTTCCTTGCCCAAGACCCACGCCAAAGACCCCACCGTTTTCCAAGGCCAAGAGAGATTGCACCAACTGATATCCAGCGCCTTCTCGGTCCTGAAAAGGGTTCAGAAACGTCGTGAATCGTTCCCATCGTTCCGGACTGATCACAATGAGGGCGAGAAACCCCAGCATCATCGGGAGCGCCAAGCACGCCAAATGTCGAAGCCTAGCCCCAGCCACATACATCATGCACACCATGACCAAACCGATCACCACAATACTTCCCAAATCAGGCTCCACGACAATTAAAAAGCACAGACCGCTCACCACGACCACCGGTGGAAGGAACCCACGTCGCCAATCGGTAATTCGACGATTAGGATTGGCCAGAAAAGCAGCCAGATATAGCACCACAGCCAACTTGGCCATCTCCGTCGGTTGAATGGAAAAGAACCCGAAGGTGAGCCACCGACGGGCTCCATTGATTTGAGGTCCAACAGCCAACACCAACAGCAATCCGCCCACGCATCCCAGCACGATCCAGGGAACCCATTGTTTCCATTGCCGGTAGTCAATTTGTGATCCGACAAACAGCACACCAAACCCTATGACCATCCACACAATTTGACGTTGGAGATAATAGGTAGAATCACCATATTTCATTTCCGCCACCACTCCACTCGCACTAAACACCATGATCAACCCGCCCAGTGAAAGCGCCACCGTAATCCCCAAAATCAATGGATCAACCCACCGCCGCCCATGCGCCATATGGCCCTGAAACATATCGGTCCAGGCACGCGAATCACGATGCGCATTTTTCCGTCGAAGGAAAGTCGCGACACTCACTTATTGAAGCTCCCGGACCACACGTTTGAACTCGAGACCTCGCTGATGATAATTCTGAAACATATCGAAACTCGCACAAGCCGGAGAAAACAACACCACATCCCCACTCGACGCCAAAGATACGGCTTGTGAAACGGCATCCTCTAGACTTGTTGCGCAAAGCATGGGCACAGTCCCTTCCAACGCATCAAGAATCCGAGTGGCGGCTTCCCCTATTACGACAATACCCTTCACGCCGCGATGAATGGCTTCTACTAATCGAGTAAACTCTCCCCCTTTATCTTTGCCCCCAAGAATCAACACGACAGGCTCCTCAAAACTCTCCAACGCCTTGAGCGTCGCATCCACATTCGTCCCCTTTGAATCATTGACGAAGATGATACCCTGCCATGTTCGAACAGATTCCAGTGCATGCTCAAATGTCGGAATACCCTGGAAAGCCCGTACCATATCTTCTTTTGAACATCCGCAAAGCAACCCCACGCTCATGGCTGCCATTGCATTCGCCACATTATGTTGTCCGCGCATTGGGATATCGTCACGTTCAAGAACGATATCCGCCTTCCCATTCAATCGTCCGCGAACCATCTCTCCTTCCAGATAGATACCCTGAGCGACCTCGTGACGAAGACTAAACTCACACAGACGTGCCTTGGCCTCGACGGACATTGCCTCCACTATAGGGTCGTCAGCATTGACGACCATCCAATCCTGCCTCGTTTGGTTTTCAAAAATCCGCCGTTTTGCCGCCTGATAATGTTCTTGAGTGGGATGCCGGTCCAGATGATCAGGCGTCACATTCAACAGAATGGCAATCCATGGCTTGAACTTTTGTATTGTCTCAAGCTGAAAACTGGAGACCTCAGCAACAATGTAGTCATAGTCCGCCGCTTGAGGGAGATCCGTGGATCTTGGTACGGCTTCACATAAGGGAAGACCAAGATTGCCTCCCACAAAAACATGCTTCCCGCTTTCTTGAAGAATCGATCCGATAAGACGCACCGTCGTACTTTTTCCATTAGTGCCAGTGACGGCAATAATGGGAGCATGAAGGAACCATGAGGCTAATTCAATTTCTCCAATGACCGGAATGGCCTGTTGGCGAGCCCGCTGAAGGACAGGATGATCCACAGGCACACCGGGGCTGACCACAAGAAGCTCCGCAGGCCTCAGCACTGACTCAAGGTTACCCCCGAAACATAGACGAGCCCCTCGTTGCTCATAGTTGGCTCTCAAAGCCTTAATTTCGGGGCCTGGATATTCTTCAACGAGGGTGACATGCGAACCGCGATCCAAAAGTAGATCCGCAGCAGACTGTCCACTGCGCCCCATCCCAAGCACCGTCACGCTCATCTCCTTCCAATTGGTCATTGGAAGCACCGGGGTGGTGTTCACGTGTTCCATGACTCCAGAGGTTTTCACCTAGACCCTATACTCACCGTAATTTCAGCGTGCTGATGCTCAGCAATCCAAGAATAATGGCTATAATCCAAAGACGAACGACGACTTTGGGTTCTTCCCACCCTTTCATCTCAAAATGATGGTGCAGCGGTGCCATCAGAAAAATTCGCTTCCCCCGTGCCTTAAAAGAGATCACTTGAAAAATCACGGATACGGCTTCCATGACAAAGACGCCACCCACGAGCACCAATAACAATTCATGCTTGCAGACCACCGCAACCGTCCCCAGTGCCGCGCCCAGTGGTAACGACCCCACATCACCCATGAAGACCGACGCAGGATACGTGTTGAACCACAGAAACCCGAGACCGGATCCAATGATCGATGCGGTCAAAACAGCCAATTCCCCTGCCCCTTCGATATACGGAATCAAGAGATATTCTGAAACCACCCGATTCCCTACGGCCCAGGCCACAACCGTATAGGCCATCGCGGAAATGATCACTGGCCCAACAGCTAAGCCGTCCAACCCATCGGTTAAGTTCACAGCATTGGAACAGCCCACAATGACCAATATGGCAAAAGGAATGTAGAACAGCCCAAGATCTGGGTTAAAATTCTTAAAAAACGGGACACTGAGTTCCGTGGAATAGGCCGGAGAAAGATAAAAAAACATTCCAATTCCCATCGCCACGCATAACTGTCCGATAAACTTTTGCAAGGGGGTTAACCCTTTGGATTGCCCTCGCAAAATTTTGATGTAATCATCCACAAACCCGATTAACCCGAAACCGACAATCGACAACATGACCAACCAGACATAGTAATTGGACACATCAGCCCATAACAGGGTCGCCAATAGGACGGAAAATAGAATGAGCATACCTCCCATTGTCGGGGTGCCAGATTTCCCAAAATGCGATTGTGGGCCATCGGTCCGAATCCTTTGCCCTAATCCCAATTCTTGTAATTTTCGGATAACTGGCGGAGCCAGAAAGAACACAATGAGAAAGGCGGTAATTGCCGCATAAATCATGCGAAAGCTGAGATACCGAAAGACATTGAAAATCGCAAATTCGTCGCGAAGAGGATACAACCACAGATACAGCATAATGATTTATTTCTTAATACCTACAAATATGGAAGACCGCCTATGGTGGAAAATGTTCATTAATTTTTTGCGGAATTTTCACTATTGGTTTTCTTGTAATACAACAGTGATTTCTCCAAGCGAGAAACGCTCAAGCCCAATTACCCTGCACGAATGACATCAAACACGCGTTCCATTTTGGCCCCTCGGGATGCTTTAATCAGGACAATATCCCCACGCTTCACAAGCGTCTTCAGAAATGCTCCTGCCTCCAAGGCATCCTTGACGACCGTAACATGGGTATTCCTTAGAACCTTCTGAACACCGGCCTGCACCATCGGACCAAAGGTCCCGCAAGCAATGACATGACTGACATGTTTCTTGGCCGCATAGCGACCTATCTCCTGATGAAACTGAGCTTCGCGTGGACCTAGCTCAAGCATATCGCCAAGAACCGCAATCGTTCTTCGCATAGGATCCAACTCAGCCAAAACATCTAACGCGGCCTTTACCGAAGCCGGATTTGCGTTGTAACAATCATCGAGATAGATCACGCCTCCATATCGACGGACATCCGATCGCATGGGCGCAGGGCGAAACTTCGCCAATCCAGACACAATGTCTAAAGTAGAGAGACCCAAAGCATGGCCTACCGCCGCCCCGGCCAACGCATTGGAAATATTATGCAAGCCCATTGTTCGTACATGTACTCGTCTGCTTGTTTTTCGATTCGGCATCCACAATTGAAATACCGTGCACTTCCCATCCCAAACCGGTTCGGCTCCTCGCACATCTGCATGATGAGCGAACCCAAACGAGAAAACCTGACAACCGGATTTTTTGACAAACTGCGGGAAATACCGGTCATCTGCATTCAGAATGGCTGCTCCATCTTTCGGAAGCCAGGCAAATAATTCAGCTTTAGATGCGGCAGAGCGGGTAATGGTTTTATAAAACTCTAAATGATCAGGCCCCACATTTGTCACAACTCCTAACGTGGGCCTGGCAATGTCACAGAGTCGAGTCGTCTGCCCCACTTGATCCACACCCATTTCAATGACGGCAGCCTGATGCCTGGAATGAAGCCCCAATAACGTCTTGGGAACACCAATGGCATTATTGAAATTCCCTTGCGTTTGAAGAACGCGCCAGCGAGTCGCCAATACCCGACTGACCATTTCCTTCGTAGTCGTTTTTCCATTGCTACCAGTGATGGCCACGACAGGAATGGAGAACCGCGCTCGATGAAAACTGGCTAAATCTTGGTAGGCCCGCAGCGTGTTTTTCACACGCACGACCGCAAGAGGATTCCGTTTCGTCTTACGCCAGCCTTTCAACACATTATCTGCGCCAGCCTCCTCAATCACGACACCCTTAGCTCCTTTTTCCCAGGCTTTTCGAATAAATTTATGCCCGTCAAAATTCTGGCCTTTCAAGGCAACAAAGAGATCGCCCGGCTTAACCGCACGAGAATCCGTTTGAACCCCACGAAACCTATCGTGGCCTTTTCCTTGGGAGAGCAATGTTCCCTGCGTCGCTGCGAGCACTTCATGCACCTCAAATGTCGCCATGGAGCCTGTGGTCCAAGCTATCGTGAACGCATTCGTTGACGAATGGCCTTTCGGGCTTCTTCACGATCATCAAAATGAACTTTCTGTGTCCCAAGAATTTGATAATCTTCATGCCCCTTGCCGGCAATCAACACAAGATCTCCCGAGGTCGCCGCTTCAATAGCCGATTGAATTGCCTCGGCTCGATCGGAGATTGTTTGATAGGGACACCGCTCCTCCGGGGGTAAAGCTTCAATTCCTTTTTCGATATCAGAAAGAATGGCTTGCGGGTCTTCGGTTCGCGGATTATCAGAGGTGACAATCACCAAATCGCTATTTCTTACTGCTACTTGCCCCATCTTGGATCTCTTCCCCCGATCGCGATCCCCTCCACAGCCAAACACCGTAATAATCCGCCCTTGCTTGACCGTCTGTGCTGCATCTAGCAATCGCTGTAGCGCATCGTCTGTATGTGCATAATCCACAACCACCGTGAAATCCTGGTTTTCCTGAATACGTTCAAAACGCCCGGGAACATTCTCAACCGACTCCAAAGCCTGCTCAATGCAAACGGGAGTCATCCCCATCTCTAACCCAATGCCGATAGCGGCTAACGTATTTGACACATTATGCTCACCAACCAATTGACTGGTAATGGTCATACGACCGAGAGGACTCGTGACGACAAATTGCGTTCCATTCATACCTAGTTGAATTGCTTCAGCCTGAATATCAGCTTTGGAATGGATACCGAACGTCCAGACGGGAATACGGCATTGTTGGAGAATCAACGGAGCCCACGGATCATCCGCATTAATCAGAGCCCGCTTGGATCCTGACTTTTGTCCACGCACTACATAGTCGGTAAATAAATGGAGCTTCGACTGAAAATAGCGCTCCATGGTTTGGTGAAAATCTAAATGGTCTTGGGTCAAATTGGTAAACACCACAATATCGAACTCACAGCCGGCAATCCGATCTAATGCCAACGCATGGGAGGATACTTCCAACACCCCAACATCTGTTCCAGCCCGCACCATCTCGCGTAACATTTCCTGAAGCTGCACAGGTGCCGGCGTTGTATGTGAGGCCTCTAGTCGCTCTTTTCCGTATACATACCCCACCGTCCCAAGTAATCCAACCTGATGCCCCTGGGCCTCCAAAAGCGATTTGGCCAAATGAGTCACCGTGGTTTTTCCATTCGTCCCCGTGACACCTACCATCTTAAGATGCCGTGATGGGTTCCCATACAGTTGGGACGCCATCAATCCCAAAGCCTTGCGGGAATTATTAACGTGAATCAATGCGGAAACTGCCGGTGAAGCCTCAGCCGGAGCGCTTTGAAAGCAACCCTCTTCCACCACAACAGCCGTCGCTCCCTGAGCGAAGGCCTGATTCACAAAATCATGTCCATCTTGCTGTGTTCCTTGAATCGCCACAAACACTGAGCCGGGCCTGACCATACGCGAATCTTCGGTTATCGATACGACCTCAGACTGGAGATCGCCAGAAGTTTTCACCACATCGAACGGATCAAGTAACTCTTGAAGTATCACGACTTA
>CBDUWS010000092.1:0-6679 GCA_965370985.1 uncultured bacterium | reverse complement strand
GTGCTCACGTACTGAGAGTACGCTCCGCGCGTCAAAAAGGCTGCGGCCTTGCTGGGCGGACTTTTTTGAACATTCCCTTGGCTGCTGACGTCGATCATTCCTCGGGCATTTACAGGCTATTGAAAGTGAAATATTCAACAGGCCCTTTCTTCAGTCCATACTCTTGGTTTACCGGTTGGACTTCCATGTGTATCGTCTGACGGACCCTTAGGGAGAACATGTGGTGTCTCATTAAGGGTTCTCTGAGCTCATTCAGTATGTAAGCAGAAAAAAATCCTGGCATTGAACTGCAGGAAAATTTGAGAAGGTACGAAGCTGGTTTTTCCTCCAGGTTGCAGGAGATTCGTTGAAGTTCCCAAGACCGTTTGGTAAGCTGCTCATCCTGTTTTTTATCTTTTTTTCACGTCACAGCGATAGGGGAAATCATGGCACAGTTGGGAAAAGCGCTGATTAGCGTCTCGGATAAGACTGGGGTGGAAACGATGGCCAAAGGCTTGGTTGGGCTTGGAGCCGATATTCTCTCAACCGGTGGAACGGCTAAAATGCTTCAGGATGCGGGTGTCGAGGTCATGGAAGTAGCGCAGTATACGGGGTTCCCTGAAATTATGAATGGGCGGGTAAAAACTTTACATCCAAAAATTCATGGAGGGCTCTTGGGGCGGCGTTCCGTCGAGGCACACATGCAACAAATGAAAGAGCAGGATATCGAGCCCATTGATGTTGTGGTCGTCAATCTGTATCCCTTTGAGTCGACGATTGCCAAGCCAGGCTGCACGTTTGAGGAAGCCATTGAAAATATTGATATTGGAGGCCCCTCGATGCTGCGTTCGGCGGCCAAAAATCACGATGACGTGTTGGTCGTCGTGGATCCTCAGGATTATGTTCGGGTGCTGGAAGCTTTGCAATCCGGGACGGTGTCCTTGAGTTTGCGGCGTGAACTCGCGAAAAAGGTCTTCTTCCATACCGCTCGTTATGACAGTCTAATTGCCAATTATCTTAATTCACAATTGGCGGATTCATCCGAACAGAAATTTCCGTCACTTCTTACCCTGACGTACGAAAAGGCTGAGGATCTTCGCTATGGAGAAAACCCTCACCAAGCCGGGGCCGTCTATCAGGATCGAGGCACCAAAGAGGTCTCAGTCTGTCAGGCGAAACAACTGCATGGCAAAGGCATGTCCTATAATAATTATTTGGATGCCAATTCGGCCTTGGAATTAGCCAAGGAATTTGATGAGACCGCCGTGGTTATTGTTAAACACAACAATCCTTGTGGGGTGGCGTTGGGAGATACAGCTGTGGAGGCCTATGTGCGGGCGCGGGAAACCGATCCGGTGTCGGCATTTGGTGGCGTCATCGCCTGTAATTGTGATGTGGATGTCGCAATGGCCAAGGAAGTGACGTCTACGTTTGTGGAGGTCCTGATTGCGCCGTCTTTTACCGAAGAAGCCTTGGCCGAATTACAACGCAAAAAAGATTTACGCTTGCTCGCGTTAGGCCCGCTGGAAACAGTCCAACGCGATAGCCTGGATATGAAGAAAATTGTGGGGGGAATTTTAGTGCAAGACCGAGATTTAGGATCGTTACGGGATCTGGGTGACTTAACCATTCCCTCTCAACGGCAGCCCACGAATGAGGAATATCAAGCCTGCGACTTTGCGTGGAAAGTGTGTAAGCATGTGAAGTCCAATGCGATTGTGTTTGCCACACCTCTACAGACTGTAGGGATTGGTGCGGGGCAAATGAGCCGCGTTGATTCAGTCAAGTTGGCGCAAATGAAAGCGAATCTGCCCATTAAGGGCTGTGTGATGGCCTCGGATGCCTTCTTCCCGTTCCGTGATGGCATTGATGCGGCAGTCAGTGCCGGGATAACTGCGGTGATTCAGCCAGGCGGTTCCATCCGGGATAAAGAAATCATTCAAGCGGTGGACGAACAGCAAGTAGCCATGATTCTCACCGGTATGCGTCACTTCCGCCATTGATGGGTTTTGTGCACCAGTTGTATGAGTATTACTGGTATTCCACGAACCCATACCTTTCCTCTATCTTGAGAAGATCATGAACATTCTTGTCATTGGTAATGGTGGGCGTGAACATGCGCTGGTGTGGAAACTGGCACAATCGCCACGCGTCTCAAAAATTTATTGCGCGCCGGGTAATGCCGGAATCGCACAGATTGCGGAATGTGTGTCTATAAAAGTCGATGATCTGCCAGGACTGCAAGCATTTGCCAAAGGCAACGCCATTGATCTGACAATTGTCGGGCCTGAATTGCCTTTGGCATTAGGGATTGCCGACGAATTTCGAAAGGCTAAATTGCGCATCTTTGGACCAACGCGCAATGCCGCTCGGATTGAGTCCAGTAAATCCTTCGCGAAAGAATTAATGGTGCGCGAAAACATTCCCACGGCGGCTTCCCGCTCATTTGATACCTTGGACGCAGCGCTCATATGGCTGGAAAAATGTGAAATGCCCATCGTGGTCAAGGCGGATGGCCTGGCTCAAGGGAAAGGGGTCATCATTTGTGCGACGAAGGTCGAAGCCCGGGAGGCTGTCCGGAGCATGCTGGGTGACCAGTGTTTTGGCGAAGCGGGGGCGCGGGTGGTCCTGGAAGAATTTTTGGAGGGCGAAGAACTGACGGTTATGGCCTTTGCGGATGGGCGGACTGTGATTCCCATGATTCCTGCGCAAGATCACAAGCGGATCGGTGAAGGGGATACCGGACCGAATACCGGAGGTATGGGAGCCTATGCTCCAGCCCCACTTGCTACGCCAGAACTTCAACGGCGCATTCTTGAAGAGGTGTTGCATCCCGCCGTGACGGGCTTATCCAGAGTGGGGAGTCCGTTTTATGGAGTACTCTATGCAGGCCTCATGATTAAAGACGGCAATCCGTATGCGCTCGAATTTAACGCCAGATTTGGTGACCCCGAAACGCAAGTGGTGTTGCCGCTCTTGCAAACGGACCTATTGGATATTATTGAAGCAGTGGTCGAACATCGCTTGGATCAAATTCAAGTGGCTTGGCATAATCGGGCTGCCGTCTGTGTGGTGTTAACGTCGAAAGGATATCCGGGTTCGTATCCGACAGGATTGCCAATCACCGGTTTGCCGGAACAACCCAATGAATCAGTCGTAGCCTTTCACGCGGGAACGAGGCAGTCTGAACAGGCTGTCCTCACAAATGGCGGAAGAGTCTTGGGGGTCACGGCTTTGGCAGGCACGATCCGAAGCGCGCAAGAACAAGCCTATGCAGCATTAGCTCCTATCAAATTTGAAGGTTGCTATTACCGCCCAGATATCGCCCACAGAGTACTTTCGGACATTCCCAAAATTGACAGCATCTTGTGACTCTGTCATTCCCGCCAGTTGCTAGCAGTAATCCTTTACCAATATGGCTATAATCCTTCCGTTCAACTTTCCCCCTTCTCCACAGATCATTGAACAGGCTGTAGATTGTGTTCAAGCTGGCGGGGTGTTGGCCGTACCGACCGATAGCTTTTATGCCTTAGCCGCTGGCGCTTTTCAGCCAGTCGCACTAGAACGCCTATTTCCCATCAAAGGTGATCGCAGCCACAAACCCTTTCCGGTTTTAATTGGTGATCCTTCTCAACTCGATCAACTGGTTCAACATGTACCTGAGATAGCTAGAAAGCTCATGCAACAATTTTGGCCGGGACTATTAACCCTGGTACTCAAGGCTCAAGCGCATCTGTCTTCTGTCTTGACCAGTGAGCATGGCACCGTCGGTGTGCGGCAACCGAATCATAGCCAACTATGCAATCTGTTAATCCGCACTGGGCCTCTCACAGGAACTAGTGCCAATCGAATGGGTCAGGCTCCAGCGATAACAGCCGAAGACGTTCAACGCCATTTAGGGGATGATATCGATCTGATCTTAGATGGTGGGCAGACAGCAGGTGGGCAACCTTCCACGGTCCTACAAGTCGAACCAGAATTCCGTATCCTCCGCCAAGGCGCCATCTCTCAACAAACTCTTGAACAAGCCTTCCAATATACGGACGACGAAGCATAAACATCATTTCGTGAGCAGCCTACACCTTTGTTAAGATAAGATTTTCGACCTCTCGCGCCGATACGGCGGCAGGGACTTCAGGTTGTTCATGTTGTTCCCTTCTTCAGGTCATCATCCGAGGCAGGAGCCCAGTGCGGTAATCCCGCTAGCTGGGATCTGTGCGGGGGTCGGGCCGAAAAGCCCGTCCCTACCGCGACTTTGCTTGATATTCAGAGAATGTGGGAAGGCCCCTGTATTCTCGATGTGTGGATATTACACCTTTGGGGGTAGAACGTCTTCCAGGGCTGCAACCAAATCTTGAATGAATTGTGGTTTGTGCAGAAGGAGGCGTATGCCAAGCTGTTGAGCTTTTTCTGGGTCAAGGTATTGCTGAAACCAGTACCAATAATGATGGGCACGTTGGGATTGAGAGCCAAAAACTTGGTGGCCGAGGAAGACATGAAGAGGCTTAGATGTGATGGACGTTGTACTCGGATCGCGAACCGATAGATCGGAGAGGGAGCCCTACTTCATTATTATTCTTCTGGCTTGCAAAATTTCTTGACCGCCTCGGAGAGGAGGGCTAGACTCCTATAGTGTTTCCCCATCCCTTTTTTGCTGTGACCGATGCGGTAGGGAGGATCCATCTTTCCTTTCGCCACTGCCGGTTGGTACCTACATGATTGAGGCCTGCCACAAAACGTTAAGGAGTCTTCCTCAAGACAGTGAGGGTGCCCGTCCGAGGAACAGTCTCTTTTCAATTTATTTGTCATTAGGTTCAATTCGTTATTAATGAACCTAGTTTCGTAGGATCCCATATATCGAGCTTGGAATCCTCTTGATGCTATCGGAAGCACCTTCTCAGATTATCCGTTTGAATTTCACTGGGCCTACCCAGAAGCTCCACTCGCGATTATGTCGATTAGTGGGACAAGCGGTAGCTGATTTTAAGATGATCGAAGACGGCGATACCGTGATGGTGTGCGTATCAGGCGGAAAAGACAGCTATGCCATGTTGGATGTCTTGTTATCCATGCAATCTCGGGCTCCCGTTTCTTACCAACTGATTGCGGTCAATCTTGACCAGAAACAACCGGGCTTCCCCGAGCATATCCTCCCTGACTATCTGACAAAGCTGGGGGTGCCGTTTCATATTGAAGAGCAAGATACGTATTCGGTAGTAAAGGAATTGATTCCTGAAGGGAAGACGACCTGTTCTTTGTGTTCTCGACTGCGTCGCGGGATTCTGTATGGCGTGGCGGAAAAGCTTGGCGCGACCAAGATCGCGTTGGGCCATCATCGTGATGACATGATGGAAACGACGGTACTCAATATGTTGTTTAATGGGACCCTGAAAGCAATGCCACCTAAATTGCGCTCGGATGATGGCAAGCATATCGTGATTCGGCCGTTGGCGTATGTGCGAGAAGAAGAGTTAGCCAACTATGCCATCTTGCGGGATTTCCCTATTATTCCCTGCGATCTATGCGGATCACAAGAAAACTTGAAACGAAAAGAAGTGAAAGCCCTGCTCAAGGATTGGGAGAGTCGCTACCCTGGGTCCGGGGATAGCATGTTTGCGGCGTTATCGAATGTGAGACCCAGTCACCTTCTCGACCGGCAACTGTTTGATTTTTCCTCGTTCGAACGAACCATTCGGTAAATTTGTCTTTCCTATTTCTTGGTTATATGTGCCCCACAGGTACTCCAGTCAATTCGGAATAGGCCTCCTTTGGTTTTTTCTCCCTGTTCGTCTTTCTCATTCAACCAAGTAGGGTAGCCTCCCATGATCTACCTTCAATTACTCTTCTTGATTATTGTGGCGAATGGCTCGCCTATTATCGGGCGGTGGATTATGCGTGGATATTGGGAAATGCCAATTGATGGAGGTGTCGTATTCATCGACGATCGTCCCATTCTAGGAACATCCAAAACTTATCGGGGGGTGGGGTGTTCTCTGGTCGGAACCTTATTGGCGGGGGCTTTGGTGGGACTGTCTTGGAAGATTAGCCTCATGGTGAGCCTGTTGGCGATGATGGGAGATTGTTTGTCCAGTTTCGTCAAGCGCCGGCTAGGCTATCCTTCTGAAGCAAAAGCCCTTTGGTTAGATCAGATACCAGAAAGTCTCTTTCCCATGTTGGGAGTGTGGAATGTGTTGAATCTCTCTGCCCTAGGTTTGGGATTAACTGTTGCAATATTTGTTGTTGCCGAGCAGGTGTTCTCTTCCATTGGATACAAGCTACATATTCGCAAGCATCCGTATTAACGCCATGGCGGATATTGTTGTTATTCTGGTGTCGAGGCATTGGTATTTTGCAACGTGATCTCCAATTGTCGAAGCTTTCGGGAAAACCCTTCTGGGGTGTTCAGCGTATGAATCAAACGACTGTCTGGCTGTTGGTAGGAAATGAGCCCACCATCTTCTATCGGTACGACTAATACAGAATCCTTTGCTGCTGGACTTGAAAACGCTTGGGGAACGCATGAACAATCGAGTAAAACCTCAAACGAAATGGGTTGCTCAATCCAGGGCAAGACAAATCGCCCAGGACAATCCCGAATAGGGCGCCAGGGCCAGCGACCCCATAATTCTTGGAATGTTGTTTTCATTACTTGGCGGTTCTCGGTTGATACGTTCGTCCGTCCAGGGGAGAGGAGTAAAAA
>CBDUWS010000091.1:0-6709 GCA_965370985.1 uncultured bacterium | reverse complement strand
TACGATCAAACAACAGGAGGGGCTCAAGACCGCCACATTGGAAAGCCTCAGAGAGGAATTCAGACGGGCATTGTCGGAAACTTCAGGTCTAAAATTTCTGGAATGGGAAGGACCACATAGTCCAGGAATCTTTTCATTTACCTGTCTAGATAAGCAGACTGAATCACATCTGCAATCCAAGTCCCACAACATTGCCTGGAAAAGATTCCCATTGCCCAAAGATCTGAAACGAACGGGAATCCGTGTGTCCTGGTCTTCCGACATTCCGAAAAGGGATTTAGAATCTGTTCTCACTTTATTTCAGAATATGTCTTGAGAAAGCAGGGAAAGAGAAAAAAAGAAGGCTATCCAATTTCTGGATGGCCTTCTTGCTGTTTACCAAAATCCTTATGGTTGGACGAGGACGGTGACGGAAGCTGCCGTCCAATCTGCGACTGGCTGTTGAACAGGCATAGCTTGAAGATGATCTACAGCTTCAGACTCATAACCTGCTCCAGGATCGTACCCAAAATTTTGCTCGCCACCTTGGAAGCCCCCAGCATCCGCATGCTGCAGAATCGCATCTCCGGGATACGGTCGTCCGGTAGATTGGGTGTTCTCATAGGCGGCCGGCTCAACCATTGGCTCATCAGGCACCGTGATTAGACCTCGAGTCATCCCGCCGATTAACTCATTCCTAAGGCTCACCAATTGCGCCAACGGTTTCCCAACAATCACGCCTTGATTCAATCCGGATTGCCCCGTGGAGCCCACCGAATGCCGAATGCGGTTGGTGAGTTGGCGGTCTGTACTGGCAAACACCCGAATCGTATCCACGCCTGGAGGATTGGCATAGTCCCAATGAAAGCCCGCACGATTACCGCTATTTAATGAATCCGGTAAAAGGATTGAACGGCCGGCTCGCACAAACCCGTCAGCATAGAAATTTTGATTTTGGTACGCATTGGGAAACAAGACATTCACATTGCCCTCGGCATCCACATCCACAATCGTAATGTAGCAATCCGTGTCCGACGTCACTTCCAACTGCAAGCTGTTGGACAATGTCCTCGATTCACCAGCATGCCGAATATGATACACTGGCGCTTCCATTCGATCGCTGACGACGGCAATCCCTCGTTGGCCCACCTGCACCACACGCACATCCAAATTGATTTGCGTCGCCGGATTTTCAAGAGCCAACAATTGCGACGCATTGCGAGATTGCACTAACACCTGGGCCATAGGGTCAAGGGATTTCGGATTGGCAGAAATCGGCAAAGACAAAATTTCCTTTTCTCCATCGGCACTATACACATGCCAGGTATGATCTTTCACATCCACTAAGAATCGTGCAAATTGATCGGCACCGACAAATTCAATCTCACCTAGTTTTTGTTGCAAGACCCGTTTGAAATCCTTCGCTTGATCCGATGGCACGTTCAAGAGACGAACCGGAATGCGTTGAGATTGTGGCGCCGGGGCAATCATAATCGCCCGCCCCTTGCCAGTCATGGCTTTCGAACCTCCAGAAATCCTGGCAATCGCATGGCCCTCTTGTACCGATTTGACGACCGCAAAGCCCTGCGCCTTCGCCGGATCAAAGGCCGTTTCTCCATCAGGATAAATGGCCCACACTGAACCGGGATCGGCGCCCAATACCACAGCATTCACCAACACATGATCAGCGCCCTTCCGGGCTTGAACCGTAACCCATGATCGTCGTGCCGATTCGGAACCGGTTTGTGCCGCCGATTGAGATTGACTGTTGAGGGCAAAGAACGGTTGGTCAATCCTAGCCATTGAGGCTTCTAATTGCGGTTCGGGCATGCTGGTTCGGCCAAACTGATTTTGGATTCGCTTGAGTTCGCTTTTAGCTCCGGCAAAGATTTCCCGGGTTGAGGCGCCGGTAGGAGCCGCCTGCAGGCTCTTGAACAAAGAATGGGTAAAGAAGCCGTGATACCGACCATCGATCGGGCCGTCCAAGGCCTCTTCATGTGAAGCCGCGCCACTAAAGAGCACGTAGGCGTGTTTGTTGAGGGGAACAATCGCCCGAGTTGTCACACTATTTTTTTGATAAAGGGCTATGCGATCATCGGCTGGAACAGACCGCACCCGTACTTCCAACCCGCGAGTCGCCGTGCCGGAGTGACAAGAGTCCAGCACCACTACCGCCTGAGACGTTTTGAGCCGAGATAATATGGCCTCTAATTCATCATCCGTGATATCAGGTACCCCTTCGGTGCGACCATCCTGAGGAACAATGGTTTCATCTAATTGGTCATCAGGTTCATCACCATTCAGATCCTGGACTTGCGAACCATGACCGGAATAATGAATGTAGACCACATCATCGGGCCCCGCTTCTTTGACGATCTTGTTCAAGGCCGACAGCACTCCAACTCTTGTGGCTGCTTCATCCCGGACAACGTGTATGTTGTTGTCCGAAAACCCATAGCGGGACAACAAGACCTGACGAACCAACTCAATATCATTCTTGGATCCAGGTAAACGGGGTAACACCTCATACTTTCCAATACCAATAATGAGAGCCCGTTTAACGGAAGCGTGAGTGGTTTTCCCGAAGGCCGGGACGAGAGTCGCTAACAAGGTCTGACTCAGAAAAACCAGGACAATCAGAATAAGGAGAACGGTGGGGCGCTTATGGTGTGCTTTCATGATGAACCTCTTATTCAAATCGAACAATTATTGTTGGATAGTCTATCTTGCTTGCTTTCATCACTCAACCTTGTGTTGTGAGGTATGTCTACCTTATCGCTAAAAAGGTTCAAATACGTTCATTCCGGAATCCCCGCTCAGGCTCAAGGATTCATGATTTTCCTTTATTATATACATGTAGCCGTAACACGACGCTCTTGTCTTGTACTCCCCCCTGACATATGCTACAGGAGCATGCAATTTGATCTCATGCTTTGCGCATCAAGATCATAAATGATAGGCCTTTTTTCGGATTGAACCCCCAGCCTCATGGATGCGACTTACTGGCAAGACTTGACGGATCCAGACCTGCTCAAGGCCTGCACACCAGATAATCAACAAGCCTTTGAAGCCTTGTATCAACGATACGAAAAGCGGGTCTTTCATTATTTAATGACGGTGGTCAATGATGCCACCTTAGCGGAGGAAATTCTGGTGGAAGTCATGCTGGCAGTCTGGAAAGGACTGACAACCTTCCAGGGACAATCCAAAGTCTCCACCTGGATCTTTGGGATTGCCCATCATAAAGCGGTCGACGGTTTGCGCAAAGTGACGAGCCAGCAACGAGGAGGCGTTCCCATCGAAGATATTCTGGAATCGCCTGATCCAAAAGATGGGCCTCTTGAAGTCACGAATAAGAATCGGCTGGCAGAATTAACGAATCAGGCCATGATGAACCTTTCCTCCGACCACAGGGCAATCCTCCATATGGCCTTTTATGAGGGCCAATCCTATCCGGAAATTTCGGAACTTCTGGGTATTCCTGTGAATACGGTGAAAACCCGGGTGTACTATGCCAAGCAACAACTGAAGAAAACCCTTCAACCCCACGGTGTGACAGAGGATATTTTGTAGGAAAAAGACAATGGAACCCGAACAACCACTACACACCGAAGCCATGCTACTCCCGGGCTATGTGAGTCAGACACTCTCACTCGAAGAAGAACAGCAGGTGGCCACCCATCTCAAGACCTGCATGAACTGCCAGCAAGAGCTTCAGGAGGTGACGAATATGCAAACCGCTATCAAGGCAAGCATTGAACAACGACCAGGTCCATCCCCAGCGGCATTTTCGACCCTCATGCGTCGCATCGAACAGGAAAAACAGACCCCAACGCGCCGGGCAACTCAACCGGAAGCCAGGCCATGGTGGAAAACGTTAGAGTCGGCATTCCGTTCGCTTTTTGAAGTCCAGTGGGTTCCGGCGTTGGCCTCCGTGCTTATTGTCGGACAAGCCTTCCTGCTGTTGTGGGTGAATAAACCAGTAGAACAACGAGTCCAGCAACCTGGAGGCATTATTGAGCGAAGCATCCCTCCAGGAACCCCTGCAACTCCTCCGATACAGATTCAAGTGAAGTTCGTCGAAACGGCTCAGGCAATCAAAATCCGGAAGCTACTCAAGAAATTGGGTGGCCAAATTGTGAACGGCCCGACAGCTAAAGGCCTCTATATCCTCGAATTTCCATTGACAGAGATGTCCTCATCTCCAACCCTACTTGCAACTCTCCAATCCCATCCGGAACTGATCAAAACTGCCACCCTTCTGCACCCATAATTCGAAGGGCCATTTTTTCTTTCACCGACAAAGATGGGTCGGTGTCTTCCAGCAACAAGTTTAAGGACGAAAATTGACCGATTCCAAGCTTTTCAATAGAAATGATACCACTTACTGTAGCTTTGATTGTTTCTTATACACTCGAGTTTCTTTTCGTTAGACAAACCAATTTGTCGGCCAATCAATTCTAAGAGAGTGGGGGGTGGAGGAAGAACGGTGATTTTCCCCTTCTAACAATAAGCTCTTGACAATCGAACCGAATTTGATACCATAAAAGGCCTGGAGGATATTGCCATGAACATATCATCTGATATCAAGCCTATTACGTATCTCAAAGCTAACGCAGCGGACTTACTGAAACAGATCAACGAAACCCAGCGTCCAGTCATCATTACGCAAAATGGAGAACCCAAGGCGGTGCTACAGGATCCTCAAAGTTATGAAAATATGCGCAATGCCTTGGGGATATTAAAACTCATTTCGCAAGGAGAAGAAGATATCAAGAAGGGAAAAACCAAATCCCAAGAAAACGTGTTTGACAAACTCGCAAAAACATTGAAAGCGAAATGAAAAACCCCTATGACATTGTCTGGGCCGAAACAGCCGAAAACGATTTATGCGGTATCATCGAATACTTGGCGAAAGATAATCCCTCACAGGCCAAGAAAATCTTCAACAAAATAAAACGTGCTGCTTCCGGTCTTTATCACTCACCAAAGCGCGGGCGTATCATCCCAGAACTGCAAGAGCAAGGGTTATTACAGTATCGAGAACTCATCATTTCACCCTGGAGGGTCATGTATAGAATTTCAGGGAAAACAGTGCTCGTTCTTTCTGTCCTCGACTCACGACGAAACGTCGAAGATATTCTGCTAGGGCGCCTCATCCAGTAACCATCATCAAATGCGTACGTTTCATAACATCACAGGGGGGTTTAATGCCGAAGCAAAAGAAAAACAGATCCATGGAGTGCTTCACCGGCAAGGAGGACGGATTATCCTAGAAACGGCGGTTGCGCGCGAAAAAGCTGTGTAAGATATTTACGTGCATAGGGAATTCACAAAACTCGTGGTCACCTTGAGGGTGATAAGAGATTTTTTGAATTTCCTAGGTGCGTGAGGAGCTTAGGCAGACTTTCGTGATCCAACTGCGGTTTCTAGGATAATTGATGGACCATCGCCCGATGGCACCTATACCCTTGCCTTCCCTCAAAACGGCACGGTGACCCTGGATGCTCTTCTCACTGAACTCCGCCAGCACGCCAAGCTCATACGACTGGCCGAGCCCCTCCAACCTTGAACCATTTCTCACATCCTTCCGACTGACTGCATAACAACGACATGGCAACTTTCGGGTAGACTGATATCGTAAGGAGATTCGTATTGGTCCAGCCAACAAGAGGGGAAAAAAGAAGAATCAAGCCATACCGATTTTGGAACCCATATCATTTGCCCTTTTAAATCACGAGAACCTAGAATCAAACTCATGCAGAGAACACCACTCATAGCCGTCAACCCATTACGGGCAAGAAAGGCCTTGGGCCTTGTACTATTGGGAAGCTTACTGCTATTTCCGCTAGTCACACAGGCGGGGTCTTGGGATAAAGCCTTAAATTTTGGCAAAAACCTCTTGGCCACGGCTGCGGGAAATTACAACAAAAAATATCAGAAAAAATTAAACCGATTGCTCCAGTCCGTGAGTCAACCGGGAGGAATCAACCAACCCTTTATTCAGGGAATCATACCGGGAAACTCCTATGACCCCAATGCTATCGGTGGTCAAAATCCTTATGCCCCAAACGCTCCTTATGGTACAACTGACCCTAACTATGGCAACCAATACGAAGGAAATCAGTACGGACAAAATCCGGGATATGATCAGGGAGCGCAACAGGGTGGGTATAGTGGGCAAACTCCTGGATCCGGCTATCCGCCCGATCCCAATTACGGTGGGTATCCTTCCGGCGATCCCAATGCCTATCAGCCAGGTCAAAGCGCCATCGATCCCTACGATCCCAACCAGGGCTATTCCCAAAGCCAACCCTATGGCCAACCAAATCAGGGAGGCTATCCGACCAATCACAATTACGGCCAGTATCCTTCAGACGATTCATCGCCTCAGTACCCGCAGCAGGGAGGACAAGACCCTTACAATCAATATGGTGAAGGGGGATATCCAGGGCAACCGGCTCCACCCGCGCAGCAAGGCGGGTATGACTCGTATCAACTACAAGGTACCCTTCCCTCGCAACAATCCACATATGCACAACCCTCTGGCCAATCAGAGGCAGAGCTACAACTTGACGTGGCCCTCATCAAAAAAACCATAGTCAATGGAACCGAAACTCTTTTACCAGTTAATGATGGAGATGTCCTAAAAGATGGACGTGGCAACGCGCAAGTCGGAGATAAATTTCGAATCATGTTTCGAGCGAATAACGATTGCTATGTCTATGTC
>CBDUWS010000090.1:0-6715 GCA_965370985.1 uncultured bacterium | reverse complement strand
CAATGATTTTAGTCATCGATAATTACGACTCCTTTACCTATAATCTCGTGCAATATTTAGGGGAGCTGGGAGCTGAAGTTCAGGTTATTCGGAATGACAAGCTCACCAATGAAGATATTGAACAATTGGCCCCGGACCAACTTTTGATTTCTCCAGGCCCCTGCACTCCAAATGAGGCTGGAATTTCCGTAGACGCCATCAAGTACTATGCCGGAAAGCTTCCGCTGTTTGGCGTCTGTCTCGGGCATCAGTCCTTAGCCTATGCGTTTGGAGGTCAAATTGTGCGAGCCGAGCGTCTGATGCATGGGAAAACATCAATGATTCACCACGATGGAAAAACGATTTTTCAAGGATTGCCCAATCCCTTTGAGGCTACACGCTATCATTCGTTAATCGTCAAGCGTGAAACGTTACCAACGGACTTTGACGTATCAGCAGAAACGGTAGAAGGCGAAATCATGGGGCTTCGCCATAGACCGACAGGAGCAGAAGGGGTCCAATTTCATCCTGAGTCCATTCTCACAGGGGCCGGAATGGATCTCCTAAAAAACTTTTTAGCCCTTCCTTTATCTTCTTCAACACTAGCATGAGTAGATCAATTAGTTTTGCCCGAATTTGGAAAAAAAATTCATGAGTGCATTCAAAGAAATTCTTGCCAAACTCCCCGACCGAATAGACCTGACGGAAAAGGAAGCGGAAGAAGCCATGCGAGAGATCATGCATGGTAACGCAACGGATGCGCAGATCGCCGCCTATTTAATGGGATTACGCATGAAAGGGGAAACGATTGAAGAAATTACGGGATCCGTGCGAGCCATGCGGGATCTCGCCATCCGTGTTCCAATCGCGGACCCTCAAGTTGTCGATACCTGCGGAACGGGCGGCGATAAAAGCCAAACCTTCAATATTTCCACTGCCGCAGCCTTCGTCGTGGCTGGTGCCGGAATTACTGTGGCCAAGCATGGCAATCGGTCGGTCTCATCGCGCTCAGGAAGCGCGGATGTCTTGTCAGCCCTTGGCGTGAATATTGAACTCTCACCTCAAAAGGTTGGGGACTGCATTAACGAAGTTGGCATTGGATTTTTGTTTGCCCCTCTCTACCATGGTGCCATGAAATATTGTGCGAAACCTCGTGCAGAAATGGGTATTCGAACGTTAATGAATATTATGGGGCCATTGTCTAATCCAGCAGACGCAACAGTTCAAGTCTTAGGCGTGTATGATGCCAGCCTTACAGAAAAATTGGCGCAAGTCTTAATACGTTTAGGGACACAACATTGTTTTGTCTTGCATGGGATGGATGGATTAGATGAAATTTCTCTGACAGGTCCAACAACGATTGCCGAAGGAAAAAAGGGACGGGTGGCAAGCTATGTTGTTCGGCCTGAAGATTTTGGGCTTCATCCCGTCGCTGCTAAGGAATTATTAGGTGGAACTCCGGAAAACAACGCCAAAATCATATTAGACATTTTGCGAGGTAGCCGTGGCCCTAAACGGGATATTATCTTAATGAATGCAGCTCCGGCGTTGGTGGCCTGCAATAAAGCCACATCGTTAAAAACCGCGTTTGAGGAAGCGGGCCGTATTCTGGACAGTGGCGCGCCTTTTGAAAAGCTTGAAAAACTTATTTCATATACCAAAGCAGTCGCTGCATGATTCTTTCACGGATTTTGGACCACAAAAAGGCAGAATTGCGCCGAAAACAAAGCCGGGGCTATCTGTCGACCATGAAAACTCGGGTTGCCGACCAATCTGCTCCGCTAGGGTTCATTAAAGCCATTGAAGCAGGACACTCGCCTACGGCACCTGCCTTGATTGCGGAAGTCAAAAAGGCCTCTCCAAGCCAGGGGCTGATGCGCCCGGAATTTAAAGATCGATTTGATCCTGTAGATATTGCTAAACAATATCGTGATGCAGGAGCACATGCGCTTTCGGTACTGACAGATCAGGAATTCTTTCAAGGCAATTTAGATTTCTTAGCTTCCGTCAAGGATTCCGTAGATCTTCCCACCCTCAATAAAGAATTCATGGTAGGCGACATTCAGTTTTATGAAGCCCGAGCATATGGGGCGGATTGCGTGTTATTGATTGTGGCTGGGCTAGACCGCATTCAGCTAGAGGATTTCTTTGTATTAGCCACTGAACTTAACCTGGATGTTCTCATTGAAGCCCACAACGAACAAGAACTGGATACCGTGCTCGAACGAATTCCTCAAGCCAAGCTCATCGGCATTAACAACCGTGACCTCAAAACGTTTTCTACCGATCTGGGTGTGACGGAACGATTAGCGAAACGAATACCTGCCGACAAACTCATTGTCAGCGAAAGTGGCATTCAGAAACATGGCGACGTCGTGAGAATCTCTGAAGCAGGTGCTCATGCTATGCTGATTGGCGAATCTCTACTTCGGGCAAAATCCATTGAAGAAAAAATCAGAGAATTGCTGCCAACATCGACCACTTCCAGTCAAGAAGCCTGTGAGCCTCGTTGGGTGTAATGGCTTTATTCAAAGAATTCTTTAAAATCATTCAGGATAGTCTTCACTCATGCCCATCAAAATTAAAATATGTGGAATAACGAATACTCAAGATGCCGAGGCCGCAGTAGCAGCAGGAGCCGATGCGTTGGGTTTCGTGTTTTATGCACAAAGTCCGCGTTGCATTGAACCGTCCGTCGCCAAACGAATCATTGCGCAACTCCCCCCATTTGTTCTTCCCATTGGTGTCTTTGTCAATCATGATCGGGATTCCATACGTAATGTGTTTGACGAATGTGGCCTGGCATTCGCACAACTGCACGGCGATGAAACACCAGCTTTTTGTGAATCCCTAGGCCGGCCCGTGTTACGCGCCCTTCGTCTACGTGATCGTGGCAGCTTGCTGGCCTTAGCTGCGTATAAGGGACGAATAGGAGTCAGGGGCTTTGTCGTGGATGCCTTTTCATCTGAAGCCTATGGAGGAACAGGCCAAACAGTAGATTGGTCTTTGGCCCACGAGATTGCACAAGCGGCCCCAATCCTTCTTGCGGGAGGATTAACTCCGAGCAATGTCCAAGAAGCCATTCGACAGGTTCAGCCTTATGGGGTTGATGTGAGCAGTGGAGTGGAAAAACACCCAGGCCAAAAAGCTCATGAAAAGATTCGCGCGTTTACTCGAGCCGTTCGCCTTGAGTGTTAGCCGCCTCGTCGCTATACTCCCCCTTTTCAATTTTTATTAAAATCGCATATTTGAACCAACATCTGTTGGATTTGATGAAGCACCAAATGGAGAAGGGAATGTTTTAAAAAACCGTCCAGCAAGGCCTCAGTCGATGTGGAGCGTACACGAGAGTATGTGAGCAAACACAGAGACGACCTGCCTGCATGTAGCATTTTCAGCCTTCGTAGCCGCTTCGGCAAAGAAGGCTCAGCGAAGGCAGGGAACTCCACTGATGGATTTATTAAACATTCCCCATTTTCAATGGCAACGTATCCTGACAAACATGGGCGCTTCGGGAAATTCGGGGGCATGTATGTGCCCGAAACCCTGATGCCGGCGATTCATGAGCTTGACCAGGCCTATCAAAAAATCAAACAAGACAAACAATTTCAACACGAATTTCAGACCTGCCTCAAGAACTTTGTTGGGCGCCCCACTCCCCTCTATTTTGCCGAACGCCTCACCAAAACACTCGGTGGCGCCAAAATTTATCTTAAGCGAGAAGATCTGTGTCATACCGGAGCACATAAAATTAATAACACGGTAGGCCAAGCCCTGCTCACTCGCCGTATGAAAAAAAAGCGAGTCATTGCCGAAACCGGTGCGGGGCAACATGGTGTGGCCGTGGCAACCGTTGCCGCCATGTTCGGGCTCGAGGCCGAAATCTATATGGGCACGGAAGATATGGAGCGCCAAGCGCTCAACGTATTCCGGATGCGGTTATTGGGCTCAAAGGTCACGGGGGTGAATGCAGGAAGCCGCACCCTAAAAGATGCCATTAGTGAAGCCATGCGCGATTGGACGACGAATGTTCGAACAACCCATTATCTCTTGGGATCGGTGTTGGGTGCACACCCCTACCCGATGATGATTCGAGATTTTCAATCGGTTATCGGTCGAGAAGCACGCAAACAAATTCTGTCCTTAGAGGGGCGGCTTCCCCATTATCTCGTGGCCTGTGTGGGGGGTGGGAGCAATAGCATGGGTTTATTCTATCCGTTTGTCAAAGACGTGAAGGTCAAGATGGTCGGAGTCGAAGCCGGCGGTTATGGCATAGAAAGCGGAAAACATGCCGCGCGATTTTCCGGTGGAAAACCTGGCGTCTTACATGGCACCATGACCTATCTGCTGCAAGACCAAGATGGCCAGGTTAATCCTACGCATTCCATCTCGGCAGGCTTAGATTATCCGGCGGTTGGCCCGGAACATAGCTTCTATCATGACACGGGAAGAATTCACTACACTTCGGTGACCGATGAAGAGGCGCTGGTAGCATTTGACCTATTGTCTCAAGAAGAAGGCATCATTCCCGCCCTGGAGAGTGCACATGCGATAGCAGAGGTCGTGAAACTTGCTCCGACGATGAAGAAAAATCAGATCCTCTTAATGAATCTTTCTGGCCGGGGCGACAAAGACGTTCAACAAATCGCCAACATGCGCGGCATCCCCCTCTAGAATAGGGAAAAGTGAGAAGTGAAAAGCAGGAACTTTGGTAAAGAAAACTCGTATGCGTATTCCTCCTTCTTTTTAACTTCTCACTTTTAACTTTTTTATTTTTCACTCAATCATGAAGAATCGCATCCAACAAACATTCGATGACTTAAAGACCAAAGGGGAAAAGGCCCTCATCCCCTACATTATGGCTGGCGATCCTTCTTTGGATGTTACTGAATCACTCGTTCTGACCTTGGCGGAAGGCGGAGCGGATCTCATTGAATTAGGTGTCCCGTTTTCTGATCCCATTGCCGACGGTCCGGTTATTCAACAGGCAGCGGAACGTGCGCTCCAATCAGGAACAACGCTGAAAAAAATTCTATCGACAGTCAGGTCTCTCCGAGCTAAAACATCTATACCCTTGATCTTCATGGCCTATTACAACACCATTCTAGCTATGGGTTTGGAGAAATTTTGTGCAGAGGCGGTTTCGGCAGGAGTCGACGGCTTGATTGTTCCGGATCTACCCCCGGAAGAATCAGATGAACTATATAACACAACGAAGACAGCAGGTGGACCTGTTGTCATTTTCCTCTTGGCTCCCACCAGCACTTCCCAGCGGCGCAAAGAAGTCAGTAAACGAACGCACGGCTTTATTTACTATGTTTCATTAACCGGCATCACTGGTGCGCAGCTCCCCGATCTGAACCAAGTCAAAAAGAATGTGCAGACCATTCAAAAAATGGCCAAAAAACCAGTCGCCGTAGGGTTTGGCATTGCAACCCCTGAGCAAGCCCATAAGATCGCCCAATTTGCAGAGGGCGTCATCATCGGCAGCGCCCTCGTCCGTAATATCGCCGAACACCATCAAGACCCTGCATTTTTCACAAATCTCAAAACCCTAACCACGAATCTCAAAACGGCCATCAGTTAACGTAGGTTATTGTGGGCCCTCCCATAAAGGTTCCTATGCCCAACATCTTTCGGAAACCAGGGGTCTACATTCAAGAAACCGGCACCACCAATAAAGCCATTGCTGGGGTCTCTACATCGACCGCCGTCCTTATCGGCACGTTTCCGAAAGGCCGACAATACACGCCGGCGAATATTCGCTCTCTTCTAGAATTTAATCGAACCTATGGAGGTCTCAGGACAAATAATGTCTCTTCCCTGGTTATCAAACAATTTTTTGACAATGGCGGAAAGAATCTATGGGTCATCTCGACAGGAACCAGACTTTCCAGGGCAGCGACTCCTTTTTTGAAAGGACTTTCCCTCTTATCCAAGATCCCATCCTTCAACATGCTCATGATTCCAGAAACGACTTTCCTCCCAGACGGAGAAGCAGCAAAAGTTTTTCAGACAGCCGTGGCCCTAATCGAAAAACAGCGAGCAGTGTATCTCTTAGACCCGCCCCAACAAGATGCACTTCGTCAAACGGTGAAAGACCTGGCAGTTTGGTTCAGAGCCCAAGCTGACATTCAACATCCCAATGTGATTCTGTATTATCCCCGTGTCCAAGTTCGTTCCCAAATCACCTCTTCTCCGACGTTGATTATTCCCAACAGTGGCACGATGGCCGGAGTATTTACCCGCCTCGACGGCGCCCGTGGCGTGTGGAAAGCGCCTGCCGGAACCAAAGCCAACCTACAAGGAGTGGTTGGGCTTGAACAATTGCTGACCTCCAAAGACATTAAATCCCTCACCTCAGCCAACATCAATTCCTTAAGACAGATTGCCTCCTCGGCCTATGCTGCCTGGGGGGCACGAACCCTTTCATCCGACCAGGAATGGAAATATGTGCCGGTTCGTCGTACGGCCTTGTTTTTAGAGTCCAGCATTGAACAGGGAACAGCATGGGCAGTCTTCGAACCCAATAACGGACCCTTATGGATGCAGATTCGTCAGTCAGTTGAAACCTTTATGCAGGCACTATTTCAGCGTGGAGCTTTTCAAGGGGCCAGGCCCCAAGACGCCTATTTTGTCAAATGCGGGAGAGAGACGACGACAATCGCTGACCAAACAGCGGGGATCGTACGCATTCTGGTGGGGTTTGCTCCGCTCAGACCAGCAGAATTCGTCA
>CBDUWS010000089.1:0-6799 GCA_965370985.1 uncultured bacterium | reverse complement strand
CCCGCGAAGGCGGGGGTCCGTCCAGCAAAGCCGCAGCCCTTATGACGCGCGGAGCGTACATGGAGTACGTGAGCACGGCAAAAAGGCGACCTGCCTGCGCGTAGCCGCTTCGGCGAAGGCAGGGAACGCCGCTGGCGGTTTTTTTCAACATTCCCCCAATGGAACAGCGCCAACCGCATCACTCCAGATATGGTCGAGAACAGATTATGAGGAAGCAGAGGGACCTGAAGAAGGCTCAACGTCGTCAGGTGGCGGGTAAAGTTTTTGTATCCGTTCCACTAAGGATTGAACTTCAGGGGTCGATTCTCGAGAAGGTTCACTCGGCTGATGTTCCCAGATCAGTTCCGAAAATCCATGTTCTGCAAACGTTTGTCGAATGACAGTGACTAAGGCTTCTAACATGACCTCATCACCCAACATGAGGTCAAGTACACGATCTTCTTTTTTGACCGGCGCGGGCTCTTCATGTATCAAGGCCCAGCAGCGATTGAACACCGCCTCCCTCACAGATATGGGCGCATTCAATGATTCCAAGTCAGACGTACATAACGCCACCACCATCAACACGAATTGAAGGTCGGGTAATCCAGGATGGCTGAGATCTAACTGTTGCATAGTCCTATGGTACCCATGACTTGATAATCCTGACAAGCCCATGACTCAACCCCTCGAACAAGAAGCGCTAACCAAGCTCATCGACCGCATCGGGTCGGCCCATGCCGGCAAACGATTGGAAATGCAAGCCCATTATTCGGCACTCCTATTGAGTGGCCATCATATCCATGTCCACATGGAAGAATTTCCAGCCATCGCCTGGCTTCTTAAAACGACCCTAAAAGCCACGGGCCTCTGGCCTATCGCCGTGAGAAATTCCACATGCTATCGAATTGTCGAACATATCGTTCCACTCCCTCACCTCCCGGAGGCATTCGATGGATTTCGCATTTTGCATTTATCTGATCTTCACATCGAAGGCATGATCGATAAAGGGCAGGCCCTGAAGATTACATTGGGAACGTTACAATATGATCTCTGTGTCCTCACGGGTGACTTTCGATTTCTCACTTACGGCTCCTATGACAAAACGTTGCGCTTGATGGAAGACCTTGTCAAAACCATTCACGCCCCGTTCGGACTCACGGGCGTTTTGGGCAATCATGATTGGCTGGAGATGGTCCCGGGTCTGGAGCAAGGCGGCATTCGCATGCTGCTCAATGAAACGCAAGCTCTTGAAAAAGGATCGGATACCATATGGCTGTTAGGCTTAGATGATGTGCACTACTATGAAACCGGGGATCTAGAAAAAGCGGTCGGCGCAGCACCGACTGACGCCGTCCGCATTCTACTGGTGCATTCTCCCGAAATCATTCCAGAAGCCTTCACAGCCGGCATGGACCTTTACCTGTGCGGCCATTCACACGGGGGGCAAATTTGTTTGCCCGGTGGGCACCCCATTATTACCCATTGTCGCTGCCCACAATCGTATAAAGCCGGCCCATGGCAACATGAAACCATGCGTGGCTACACCTCCCGTGGCGTCGGAACTTCACAGTTTCCCATTCGGCTATTCTGCCAACCAGAAATCATCATCCACACACTTAAAAAATACCCTCAACCCGTGTAGAGCTGGCCCTTACAGCCGGAAATTCTCTCTCACAATAATGGCCCCTACCTCAATACCCTCACATTCGTTTCAATACGATCTCGTATGTATTGGCAGTGGCCCCGCAGGGCAACGAGCTGCCATTCAAGCCGCAAAAATCGGTAAGCGGGTGGCACTGATTGAAAAACGGCGTGTAATAGGCGGTACCTGTTTAGATACGGCCACCATTCCAAGCAAAACCTTTCGCGAAGCCGTACTTTCGTTTTCGGGTCGCAACTTTCACTGGCTAGTCAATCAGCAGCCACACCCTGCTCGGCCCACTGTGGAGCAACTCATCGGACGCGTCACGGAAGTCATTCAAATTGAAGGAAATGTGTTAGAGGATCAACTCCGCCGAAACGATGTGAGACTCCTCCAAGGCCAGGCCGCCTTCCGAGATAATCACACCTTGGAGTTACACAATGAACAAGGCACATCAACCGTTACCGCTGACAAGATTCTCATTGCCGTAGGGACTCGACCCACGGCTCCACCTGGCGTCCAGTTAGATGACCAGACCATATTAGACAGCGACAGCATTCTAAAATTGAAAAGGCTTCCTCGCTCGTTAACGGTTGTAGGTGCGGGTGTGATTGGGTTGGAGTATGCCTCCATGTTTGGGATTTTGGGCGTTGAGGTCACCTTAGTTGACACACGGACCCGCCCATTGGAGTTTTTGGATGGGGAAATCGTTGATGAACTTATTCATCAAATGCGCAATCATCAGGTCACTTTTCGCCTGGGAGAAACAGTCGAAAGTCTTGAACGCGTGAAAAAACCACGTCCTCGAACCATCATTCATCTGGCCTCTGGTAAACGACTGGTTTCGGACGCGGTCTTATATTCCGTGGGGCGTACTGGCGCAACTGATGCCTTGCAGCTGGACAAAGTGAATCTCAAAACGGACAACCGAAAGCGTTTGCATGTCGACCACCAATTTCGCACACCGATCCCACATATTTTTGCCGCTGGGGATGTGATTGGATTTCCCAGTTTGGCCGCCACGTCATCGGAACAGGGACGATTGGCAGCCTGCCATGCCTTTGGCATTCAAGCCGAACCCATGACTACCCATTTCCCTGTTGGCATTTGGTCTATTCCAGAAATTTCGATGGTCGGCCTGACAGAAGAACAGCTCACACAGGAAAAGGTCCCCTACGAGATAGGCATTGCACGCTATCGAGACATTGCCCGAGGGACCATTATGGGCGATCATAGCGGCATGCTGAAACTTTTATTTCACAGAAAAGATTATCGGCTCTTGGGCGCACACGCCATTGGAACCGGCGCTACGGAGCTCATTCACATCGGCCAGGCGATTCTCCACACCGATCGGGGCCTGGATTACTTTCTCACTACCGTCTTCAACTATCCCACCTTGGCAGAATGTTACAAAGTAGCGGCCCTCGACGCTTCCAACAAACTCCGCGAAGGATAAGTCTCATTTAACACAAAATAGGGGTCAGGCCCGAATTAAAATTGGCCAAAAACTTTTATTCCAACGGAAATTTATTTCGAGTCTGACCCCTATTGTTAGGGCTGACCCCTCTTGTTACTAGCAAACTAAAATGGCAATTTGAAGCCGCCGGGGAGTCCCTTCAGGCCTTTAATAGGAAGGTTTTTTTCCAGAAGACTTTTGAGGAGGTCATTTTGTTGAATCATGCGCTCCGTGAGATCATCGGCGATTTTGTTAAACCCTGATAAATTGCTCTTAAGATCCTGCATAGGTTCAGCAATCTTCGCTGAGATCGCCGCTTGAAGTTTAGCGCCAAACTTCGCAGCCAATTCATTCACCATCTTGCCGGCCGCTTTTTGAAGAATACGGTCCAGATCGGAAGATAGAGTCACGTCCTGTTGTTCCAACGTCCCCTTCACCTCAACTTGAAGAGACAATTGAGAGATGTCCATCACGGCAGAACTGAGTGCTTTGGTCAATGGATTGGCATCCCCCTCTTTACCCGCCGAAAGATGAAGGTCTCGTAAATTCCCTGCGCCATGAGCTGTCAACGTTTGGCCCTTCAGTTCCGCATTCATTTTCATATCGCCCAGCCCGCTCGTAAGAGCCACAGGCCATTTCTCATCTTTCGACAACACCAGATTGATCAGCTCATACCCTTTTGCCTCCACCGTCACCTGATCCTTGGAATCGGCAGGCACGACATGGTTGAGAGACCCTTCAAGGGCTACAGACTTCACCCCTTTCAATTGTTCTCCGAAAAAGGTGAAGGTTGTCGGTTGCCCCAAAGTCGGTTGATCGGTAGTGATATTGTGGACCGTTCCGGCCAAATCTCCAACATCCAGATTGACCGACACCTTGGTTACGCGAATCAAAAAGTCCGGAAGCGGATGCGCTTCTTTGAAATGAACATTCACCCCTTTCCCTCGTGGGGGTTGGTGCACTTCAGGCCCATCTTCGCCTCCTCCCAAAGTTTGCGCCCCTTCCAGAAAAGGCTTGGCCCGCTCATACCACTCCACCCCGTGGCGAACCCACGAACCGATCTGTTTGCCCAATAACGCTTGACTCATATTGGCTAATCCTTGTGGAGACAAATTGTATTTGGCCTTGAGATGTTGAATGTCCCGTTGCGGCGCGGTTTTAATTTGATTAAAGCGAGTACGGAGCAATGCCACCTGATCCTCAAATTCCTTCTTGGCGCCTTTCAGGGATGCGATTTCCTGTTCAATATCCTGCTTCAACGATTGCACTTCCCCAACTCCACTCAAGATCCCTTCTAACCCGCCCTTCTTGGCTTTTTTCAGATTTTTTACCCGTTGTTTGTATTCAGCCAACTGGGCTTTTCCCGGCAACTCCTTCAATCGGGATTTCCACGTTTCTTTTTCCCGCTTAAGATCAGCTTTTAGGGTCTCGATCAATCGAATGGTCTCAAGATCTTCTTGTTCCAAAATATTTTTGACGTCCGGGATTTCAAGTGAAGGGAGATCTATAGAAAACATCTCAGACTCTTCTTCTTGAAGGGAAACATCCCGGGTCGCTCCTGATGTGACTCTGGGAGTCCCTAATCGAACCCCTTCCAAAGCCATTTCTTCAACAATGACTTTTCGGCGTAAGAGATTCAGCCCATCCAACCCCATGGCCACCTGAGCTATCTCAACCGCATTTGTCATAGGCGCATTGGGATCCGTCACTTGCAGTCGGGTCAACATAAGCCCTGCGGGGAACAAGCTGAGATCAGCCGCATCCAACTCCACCTTAGCTCCCACGGCCGCGGTCCCCGCCTCTTCAATCAGGGATTTCACCCACCCATCAACCAAAAAGATCCACACACAGCCTAAGATGGCCGCGACAACAACAAACGCGCCAAGCCCCCACCAGCGTATCCATTTCGCCATCAGACATTCCTCCAGGCCGAGAGGGTCTCGTACGTCTGGTACAGCTTGCTCGCCTTAAACATTTGCATGATCTTTGTTTTCTGAACCCAGGACAGGACATGTTGGCGATACCGACGAATCAGCAGGTTCGATATCAGAAGAACAGGAACAAACAACCCGACCGAAAACACTAAACTTCCCATCACAATAGAATTGTTGAAATATTCCAATCGCCACCACACCGATTGGTAAAGGGAAGTCCAGAGACCTTCCAGCGACGCGGCGGTCAGGACGGCCAGACCAAGCAGATGGAAAAGCGGATCAAGCAAATAGGCGACGCCGGTAAACAACACCAGCCCCAGCAAAAAGGCCGCTAAATTCACCCGGAGAAGGAACACCAGCAGAAGCAAAAAGAGATTATGCAAACTCAAGAGTGGGGTCAGCCCGGCAATCATGGCAAAACAAAACCCCAGGGAAATCTGGCCAGGCTCAGTTTCTGAATTCAAAACCCGGAGAAGTTTGGCAAGAAGCTTGATCATTCCATTAACAATGCAGAAAAGGTTGATTCATTAGAATACCCACGAATCTTGACCAAGTCCATTGCAAAAATAGAATAATAGGAATTATAGGAGTCAGACTCGAATTAAATGACCCATTTAAATTAAATTTTATGGCCAATTCCATTTCGAGTCTGCCCCCTACATCTGAGCCTTTTCATCCACACAAATCGCTCCCCCTTAAAAAATTGAAGATTCAAGACATGATCAACGCAGCAGGTTCAGGAGCCATTCTTGTTTGTGTTTTCCCCGATTCTAGAACCTTGCGAGGTAAGGTCTTCTTATGAAGGCTCTTGGCTTTCGTTCGATGCATTTTCTCGCGCGAGTGATACGGCAGGATTCCGCTTAGAACTTCCGGCAGCGTATCGCAGGGCACATCCTCCAGTAACTTAATGGCCGGTTTGGGATCGGGACCGGATCGTCCCCCCACGAACACATCAACAGCCTCCACCACTTCACCTTTGATTTTGATCTTTTTGCCCAAGAGCCCCACATCGGCCACCAGATGATTGCCGCATGCAGCCGGGCATCCTGACCAATGCATGGTGATGGGCTTCATGTCTGATCCAATCATCTCTTCCAGGCGTTTGGCTGTTTCGACGGCACGGCTTTTGGTTTCGATCACAGCTAAATTACAATAGTCGTTGCCAACGCAACTGACCAGCCCTTTTTGCACCGGCGTAGGGTTGTAGAGAAAGCGCTTCAAAATCGGCTCTTCAGTCAGATCTCCCAAGACGCGATCGTTCACGTTGGGAATGATCATCGCCTGATTGGCAGCCAGACGAATTTCTCCGGTCCCATAGGTTTCGGCCAGCCCGGCAATTCCCTGCAGATCATCCGCGTAAATGCGCCCGACGGGAATTTTGAGACCGATGTAGTTCAATCCCGTTTCTTTTTGCCGGTAAATGCCCATGTGATCGTTTACCGATTTTTTCCGCGCATCTGTTCCCGCGCGAGCCAACTTCCATCCAACTTCCCGCTGGACTTCTAGGCGAAATCGTTCTTCACCCCACTCCTCCAGCAAAAAAGCCAGCCGGGCCGTCGTCCGGGAGTCCCGGCATCCATGATCACGGAACACCCGAAGGATGGCCCCTGCCACCGCCACAACCTCCATCGGAGTGACAAACACATTCAGGGGCGTCGCGATCCGATAGCCCCCGGATCCCAATTTCCCTCCCGCTAGAATGTTGAACCCCGTGATCAAACCATCGGGGTCTTCCAGTGTGGCAGGAACCAATGCCAGATCCTGAGTTTCCAAGTGCAAACAATT
>CBDUWS010000088.1:0-6829 GCA_965370985.1 uncultured bacterium | reverse complement strand
CAATCGATAAAACCTCAACATAGTTATGCTATGCTTCGGCTTAATCTCAATCGTTCCGTCCAAATTTGCCCCAATTCCCGGCGGGATTTGTTCATGTTATTTTTTAATAGCCCCTAACCTCTTTGTGTTGCATTATTTATAATTCTGGCTTATGCTACCTCGGAAAGTTGTTCATCACGAAGTCCGGGCCGCGTGGTGAATGGATCAGGTAAAGCGGCCCTTCACTGATGTTGTTTTGCCAAAGTATCCATAAGGAATCCGATTGGAAGTTAGTCCTAAATCGCCTCCTGTTCCGCGTTCTCGGGCCATTTCTTCCCTTTTCTCCTCAATTCGTGCAAAACAATATTACTTTTAGAAGGAGGGACCCCCAATGGGTTCAAAGCTTTATGTAGGTGGTTTGCCCTATTCCACAGCTGATCAGGAATTGTCTGATCTGTTTGGTCAGCATGGAAGCGTTCAATCAGCCAAAGTGATTACCGACAAGTATACGGGGCAATCGCGAGGGTTTGGTTTCGTGGAAATGGGGTCTGATGCTGAAGCCAAGGCAGCGATTGACGCGCTGAATGAGACCGAATTAGGAGGGAGAACCCTGACCGTCAATGAGGCTAAGCCGCAAGCTCCGCGCACAGGTGGTTTTGGTGGCGGAAATCGTGGCGGTGGTCGTGGTGGCGAAAACCGCTGGTAATAGACCAATTAAGACATGCCGTGCTTTTGAGCGGGGAATCTGGGAACAGATTCCCCGCTTTTTTTTGACCTTGGGTAACGGGACTCAAACAATGTAGAATGAATTTTCAGTCTTTACATTTCTATGAGAGAGGCGAATGATTCTTTTTGAGTATTTTCTCCGTACACACTTGCACAGAATGGAATAGATTATGAGCGATCATCATCCTTCGGTCTCTCAGGCTGCTTCGAGAAAACCTAAAGCTTCTTCGGGGCAACCCCAACGACTATCGGAGCTTTCGTCTCTTGAATTAATTGATCAATGCTTGGCGTCTTTGCCGGAAGGGGATGAAAGGATTGCTCTTCTGTATCAACTGCGACATCGATTGATCGAATTGACCACTTCGACACAACAGCATGAAGTCGAACGAACGAAAATGCAATCGGTCATTGAAAAGTTGACGGCTCCGGCTAATCGAATCGGAACGTTGGTGAGCCAACCTGCTGAGGGCGTAGCCAGGATCATGGTTGGCGGAGCGGAATATTTCGCCAATGTTGACCCTCGGATGGAAGGGGATCCCTTGAAGATCGGGCACCAGATTTTAGTGAATGAAGCATATGTGGTGATTCGGTCTCTCGGTTATGATCAGAATGGTCCGATCGTGAAAGTTCGAGAGTTATTGGGAGATGGGCGGCTTCGTATCGACCAGGAGGCAGGCAGGCAAGGTATTCTCATCCAACGGACCGATGATCTTGCCACGGTGGACCTGAAGGTGGGAGATGAGGTTCGCTTGGATCCGACGCACCGGATAGCCATTGAGCGATTGGAAAATTCGCAAGCGCAATCGCATCTGTTAGCAGAGTTGCCGACGGTGCGTTGGGAGCATATCGGAGGGCAACAGGAAGCTATTGAGTCGATACGCCGGTCCATTGAATATCCGCTCCTTCATAAAGGGTTATTTGCGCGCTATCAATTCCAGCAACCAAAGGGGTTTTTGCTCTATGGGCCTCCAGGGTGCGGGAAAACGCTGATTGGCCAAGCCACAGCCGCCAGCCTGGGAGAACTCTTAGCGCAAAAGGGCGAGTCGACAACGCATCCTTCGGAAAATCAGGCCAAAGACACCGCTTCCGGACTTCCCCCGATTGAGGGCGGAGTCTTTCTGCATGTCAAAGGTCCGGAAGTGCTGAATATGTGGGTAGGGGAATCGGAACGAATCATTCGCGATTTGTTCCTGCAAGCGCGGCAACAACGACAGGCAGGAAAGTTACCCTTTATCTTTATTGATGAAGCCGAATCCATTTTAGGGACGAGACGGACGATGCGATCCTACAATGTTTCCAATACGCTGGTTCCGATGTTTTGTGCAGAAATCGATGGCATTGAAAGTCTTTCCCAGGTGGTCGTCATTCTGGCTTCGAATCGTCCGGATATGATTGATCCGGCCGTACTGCGACCTGGAAGAATTGATCGAAAAATAAAGGTCGGCCGACCCGGGCGAAGCGATGTGGGAGAAATTTTACGTGTCTATTTGACGTCTGACCTGCCTTATGCCTCAACGGATGTTAAAGACGGTGGAACAGAGAATGAGACTCCCGTATCGCACATTGTCGAAGGACTGTTAGAGAATATATTCCAGTCCAGCCAGGAGAACCGAGTGCTGGCCATCCGATTACGTAACGGACGGCGCGAAATTTTGTATCGTCGGGATTTATTAAGTGGAGCGGTGTTGGCGGGAATAGTTCGGCGTGCCAAAGAACGAGCCATTGAGCGGGCGATTAAAGCGGGCGATCAGAAACCTTCGGGTCTGACCCTGGAGGATGTCATCATTGCCACCAATGAAGAATTCAAAGAGAGTGAAATTTTCCCGTCAGATGATTCGGCTGAGGAATGGTTGAAGCTCTTGGATTATCACCCTGACCAGGTTGTTGGAGTGTCTTCGTTACAGCCTGGAAAGAATGGAGAAGAGCATCGAACTTCTCAAATCGTCTAAACCTCTCTTGCTAGGAAGGGCTTTCAATTGTCGTACCCTTTGTTGATCGGGGTGGTTGTATGAACCCGATTCGCCTGTTTGGAATTGAGACCGAATACGGTATTGCGCGGGAAGATTGCGAGACAGCCGATCCCGTGATGGAATCCATGGAATTAGTACGGGCCTATCTTGACGGACATTTTATCCGTCGCTGGGATTATCGGGGCGAACATCCCCGTGAAGATCAACGGGGGTTTCGTGTGACCGAGTTAGCTCAGGATAAAGAAGAAGCCCTTTTTGCCGAGCAGGATGCCCATCGACCCTTTTCCTTCCATGAAATGAAAAGTGATCTCGTCTTACCCAATGGTGCACGATTTTATAACGATCACACGCATCCCGAATATTCCACGCCGGAATGCCGGTCTCTCAAGGATATCGTCGCGCATGACCGGGCTGGTGAACGAATCCTTTGGGTGGCCGCACAACGTCGGAACGAGGTTCTAGGTGGACGGGTGGTTCAGCTGTATAAAAACAATACGGATTTTCACGGTCATAGTTACGGCTGCCACGATAATTATTTGGTCTCACGGGCGATAAATTTTGAGCACCTGGTTCGTGGGTTGCTACCTTTTCTCGTCAGCCGGCAGTTGATTGCTGGCGCGGGCAAGGTCGGTCGGGAAGCGCAGGAGCGTGGGTTTACCCCTGGTGGGTTTCAAATTTCGCAACGGGCGGATTTTATGGAAACTGAATTAAGCGTGGACACCATGCATAACCGCCCTATCCTCAATACGCGTGACGAACCGCATGCGAATCGCGAACAATATAGACGCCTTCATCTCATCGTAGGCGACGCAAATATGTGTGAATATGCAACGGCCCTGAAGATAGGAACGACACGGGTCGTGTTGGATATGATTGCGGAAGGATTTCTACCTTCTTTTGATTTGAAGTCTCCCGTTCAAGCGATTCAAGCGCTTTCTCAAGATCCGGACTTGAAGGTTGTCGTCAGTCGAGAACAGGGCGGGACCATTTCAGGATTGGATATTCAACGCGAATACGTGCATCAGGCGCGTGTCGTCTTAACGGATATTGATGAAGAAACGGATTGGATACTCCGGGAATGGGAACATGTCATCAATCAATTGGAGCAGGATCCGCTCCAATTGGTGGGTAAGGTTGATTGGATAACCAAACGATGGTTGCTCGACAACTTTGTGCAAGATGAAGGGATTGGTTGGGACGATCCCTGGCTCGCCAGTTTGGATCTGGAATATCATAATCTGGATCCGGAGCGTGGGCTGTTTTTCGGGCTGGCAGCCGACGGGCGAACTACCAGCATTTCTCAGGAACATGAGATTCAGGAAGCCATGAAACATGGGCCACTCGATACTCGTGGAGGTCTCAGGGGGTTGTGTGTGCAACGGTTTGGTGAAGACATTACGTCGATACAATGGGAAGGAGTTCATTTTCGTGGTCAAAATGGGGGGCTCCATCTTGACCTGATGGATCATCTTGAGCCGGTGTCTGTGGCTCATTGTCGATCTGCGGTAGAGGATGCCAATACCCCAATTGATATGATTGAATCCATGACAGTCAAAAAAATAGTTTAAGTGGAGGATGAGATTTATGGCGCACGCATATGACTATGTCCAAGCCGGTGTCGATTTTGATCGAAAAGAACGGCCGGTCGACCCTATCTCAAAGCCTTCGGGTCCTGGTGATCAGGACTCAGGTCCTAAGCGACCCCAAACGGATTCTCCTTCACGGGATAACCTCATGAAGCGTATGCGCAAAGTGGATCCCAAGCAGGCGGAAAAATATCGCCAACGGACCGGGGAATAAATAGCATGGGACAACAGGGAGATTTTCTTCAGGTTCTGCGAGAACATGGTTATGCCGTAGACAACCATCCTCAGCCTTCCAATGGGAACGGACTGCCAGGCAATTCTGACCTGACAACCGGCACCACAGTCTTTGCCATGAAGTATGCCGATGGTGTGCTCGTGGCCGGTGACCGGCGGGCAACGGCCGGAAATGTCGTCATGTATGACCGGACCGATAAGGTTTTAGAAATAGATCGGTTTTCCGTCTTAGCCATTGCAGGGGTTCCCGCAACCGCATTTGAAATGGCCAGGATCTTAGAGCATTCCTTTAAGTATTACCGGAGAAGCCAACTGCAGGATTTGAGTTTTGAGGGAAAGTTGCGAGCCTTATCGACTCTATTGAAAAACAATTCGCCGGCGGCGTTGGCCGGGACGGGGACAGTGGTACCTGTTTTTGCGGGGTATGACCAACTTGAAGAATGCGGGAAGATTTTTTTCTACGACATATTAGGAGCTGAATTTGAAGCGGTGGAGTATGCCGTCTCCGGGTCGGGGTCTCCCACGATTCGAGGTATTTTGTTCTATATGAACCGGTGGGGAAATGGTCCGGTGGCCGACCTGAATGAAGAAGATGCCCTGACATTGGTGCTCCGCCTAATGACGAGTGCGGCAGAGTTTGATTCCGCTACCGGTGGGGTTGACGCCCAGGCCCAACTGTACCCCATCGTGAAACGCATTTCCGCAGAAGGGGTCAGAACCATTCCCGCAGAGCGGTTGAAAACATTGTATTCGGAAAAGGTCCTGAGCCATGTATGAAGAACCCTATCGCTGGATTGAAGCCGTCGCCAATCGGCGAAATTATCTGGACGATCAATTCACACAAGGCAATCCGTTAGTCGGTGTCTCTTTTTCACAAGGGATTCTCTTGCTGACCGTTAATCGAGGGACGGAAAAGATCTATGAAGTTTACGATCGGATTGCGTTAGGAGGGATGGGCCATCCGACTGATTTGGAAAAATTGCGGTATACCTTATTAGATATGGCCCACGTTGAAGGGTTTCAACGGTCACCAGCCGATGTGACCGCTTCCCGACTGATGAAAAATGGCCTGGCACCTGTCATTAAAGAAGCCTTTGAAGAAATTTTCAAGGCCCCGTACATCGCCAAAATTTTGCTGGCAGAAGTTGGGCCCACGCAAGATCGTGACCGCCTGTTCATCATCAACTATGATGGCATGTTTGAGGAGCAACGCGGGTTTGGATTGCTGGCGGCCTCCTCTTCCATTCGTGGTCTTCTTGCGCAGGAATGGAAAACCCATGAGCCGCTCTCTTCATTGTCGTCGGCCTTGGAAGTGAGTCTTCGTCTTTGGGGGATCTCCAGTTTACTTCAAGCCTCGACTCCTTCCCCGGATACAGAAGAGAAGGAAACCACCCCCTCATCAACAGCTTCTGTGCCCACCATTCCTGATGATGAAGCGATTGCCTCTCGGATTCGGGAAACCCTCTCCAAAGAAACGTTGGAATGTGTGCTCCTGGATCGGGAGAGCGGGAAAATGGAAACCTATCGCGCTCTGACCCAGGCCGAAATTCAGCCCCTGATTCCTCCCACGTTCCAGCCTTCCATCTCATCGTAGGGGGAGGTCGCTATGCAGAATCGAATCTTCGGGATTGAAACCGAATATGGCCTACTCATAAAGGCCGAACAACCTGAGGTGTCTCCCTCCCGGATCGCTCGCCGTATCATCGAACATTTGTTTGGTCAGAAAAAACACGGTGTGATTGACTGGCATTACCGCGGGCATGACGAACCTCCGGGCAATGGAGGCTTTCTCCTCAACGCGGGGCGGATGTATGTCGATATGGGCCATCTGGAATATGCTTCACCCGAATGTCATTCTCTCTGGGATCTCGTGGCCATGGACCGTGCCGGAGATTGGTTATTGCAAGACTGCCTTGAGGAACTGGGGCTTTCTGAGCTGGTGTCGATCATCAAAAACAATATTGATCATGAAACGGACGCGACATTTGGTTGCCATGAAAATTATCTGGTCACGCGCGACTTTCCGTTCACCTATCAAGGGCTGGGACTTCTCATGCCGTTTCTCGTCACGCGACAGGTCTTTACCGGAGCCGGACGAATTGGGATGGCGCGATCCGTGGAGGGATGGATTGGTTTGGACGACATTGAAGGACGTGGAGGGGACCGGTCGCGGAAATCAGCCGAAGAGAAGGTAATCTACCAAATTTCCCAGCGCCCGGATTACATCGTCAACGACTTTTTTGAATGGGTCCAGCACAATCGAGCCATCGTGAATACGCGGGACGAACCCTTAGCCGATCCCGAACGATTCCGCAGGTTGCACCTGCTCATGGG
>CBDUWS010000087.1:0-6833 GCA_965370985.1 uncultured bacterium | reverse complement strand
AGGCTCCTAGAACAGTAGAGTCGAAGAGAATCTCTGCGAAGAGCTAAATGGGAGTGAGCCAGTTGGCGTAGGTTGGATCTTCACCTCGAACGATCTTAAAAAAATCGCTCTGCAAAGATTGAGTTATTGGACCAGGCTTGCCCTCACCGATCATTCGATCGTCTAATTCGCGAATCGGCGTGACTTCGGCAGCCGTTCCTGTCAAGAAGATTTCATCGGCGACGTACAAGGCATCTCTGGTAAAGCGTTCTTCGACGACTGGTATTTTCTTGGCCCGAGCCAGTTCGAGTATCGAGTTCCGGGTAATGCCATCAAGAATCGACGTTAACGGTGTCGTTTTCAGAACACCTTTACTAACCATAAAAACATTTTCCCCTGTTCCCTCCGCGACATAGCCATCAGGGTCTAGCAGAATGCATTCCTCATAGCCTGATTTTTTGGCTTCCCATTTAGCCAGAATGGAATTCACGTAATAGCCCGAGACCTTCGCCCGGGTCATGGAAACATTCACGTGGTGCCGGGTGAACGAAGAAATTTTGGCTCGTATCCCTTTTGCCAGCGCCTCCTCACCCAAATACGATCCCCAGGGCCAGGCCGCAATTGCTAAACAAGTCGGATTATCACCAGGATAGATTCCCATGGCTCCAAACCCAATATAGGCAATTGGACGGATATAACAGGAGGCCAGTTCATTTACCCTGACTGTTTCGATAATCGCCTCAGTGATCTCTTTTTTATTAAACGGCATGGGCATCAGGGTAATGTGGGCGGACTCAAACAAGCGGTCGACATGTTCTTGTAATCGAAAAATGGAGGACCCTTGTTGTCCTTCGTAACATCGAATGCCCTCAAATGCCGCCAAACCATAATGCAGAGAATGGGTCAAGACATGAACGGAAGCATCAGCCCAATCAACAAAAGCCCCATCCATCCATATTTTCTTTGATGCGATCATCATCGAACGAATATTGACCTATCCTTTCCCAAATACATCTGGCGTCTTACCGCCATAACGACCAGAAGTATTGTACAATTATTCCCTATGCTTCGGTGAAGCAAATGATATACTAAAATCTTGACTTAAATGTAAACATACTGGCAAAATGAGTGTTTTGTAAGGAGCGACTATACCATGTATGCGATTATCGAAACAGGCGGGAAGCAATATCGAGCAGAACCCCAGGGCATTCTGCAAGTTGAGTCATTAGAAGGCGACGTGGGTGCCATTGTTGAATTTGACGCAGTACGATTTCTCCAGACAGATCAGACTCCCATTGTTGGTACCCCAACGATTCCTCAGGCTTTGGTCAAAGGAGAAATTGTTCGGCATGCTCGAACGCGATCCATTACGGTTTTTAAAATGAAACGCCGCAAAGGGTATCGTCGAACCAGGGGACATCGCCAGGGTTTTACCCAAGTTCGGATTACTGAAATTGTGGCCCCATAAAAAATAATTATATTTCAAGCTCTGGAGACTTGACTCATGGCACATAAAAAAGGCGGCGGATCATCCCGAAACGGACGCGATAGCAACCCACAATATCTTGGCGTCAAAGCCTATGCCGGTGAAGCTGTGTCTGGAGGGAGTATTTTAGTCCGTCAACGCGGGACCAAATTCTTTCCCGGAACAAATGTTGGGTTGGGAAAAGACTACACGCTCTTCGCTAAGGTCACCGGCATCGTCAAGTATGAGGGAGGCACAGCCCGACGCAAGGTCAGCGTGTATCCCTCCTCGTAATAGTTCCTCACGTTCTTCCTTTCTTTCTTTTCGAAAACCTCACTTCAGTTTCGTTCTATAAGCCGGGTAAGATAGGACTCCTATGTTCATCGATCAAGCACGTATTTTCGTCAAAGCCGGGGATGGCGGCTCCGGACATTGTAGTTTTCGTCGAGAGAAGTTTGTCCCCCGTGGGGGGCCAAATGGCGGCGACGGCGGCCATGGAGGACACGTCGTCTTCACAGCCTCAAACCGCGTGTCGACTCTTCTAGACCTACGCTATCAACGTCATTACACAGCCCAATCTGGCGAACGCGGACAAAAAGCCAACTGCCACGGTTCCAATGGACTCAATGTCGTCATCCATGTCCCTGTTGGCACATTGGTCAAGGTCGAAGAGACGGGCGAAACCCTAGTCGATCTCATTACCGATGGACAAACCTTCGTCGTAGCCGAGGGGGGCAAAGGCGGGAAAGGCAATGCACGATTTGCCACATCCACGAATCGTGGCCCACGCGAATTCGAACCAGGGACCTCTGGCGAAGAACGATGGCTCACTTTAGAATTAAAGCTCCTCGCCGATGTTGGGCTGGTCGGCTTTCCCAACGCCGGCAAATCCACATTAATCTCGACCATCTCTTCTGCCCATCCAGAAATCGCCAGTTATCCATTTACGACATTACGCCCCCACCTCGGAGTCGTTGAATGGGCAGAAGAATCATCATTTGTCGTTGCCGATATTCCCGGTTTAATCAAAGGGGCACATGAAGGCAAAGGCCTTGGCATTCAATTTCTCAAACATATTCAGCGAACCGCCTTACTATTATTTCTGATTGATATCACCGAAGGCCTGGAACAAGACCCCATCGGCATCTTTAAAACTTTGAGAAGCGAATTGGAGGCGTTTGACCCAACGCTGCCTGAACGACCGTTTGCTATTGCCGCCACCAAGATCGATTCCCAGGGCGAAGGCAGCCATCTTCAAGCCCTTGAAGCCTATTGCGTCGAACATCAGTATCCTTGCTTTCCTCTTTCGGCCATCACCAAGGAAGGGCTGCCCTCACTCGTGACCTACTTGGGAAAGGCGGTTCTGGAGAATAAAGCTTCATGCATCAGCAAGTGCTAACCGCCTGTAAACGGGTGGTCGTGAAAATCGGAAGTAGTCTGGTAGCCTCTCCCAATGGAGGACTCCGCTTAGACCGAATCGGAAGGCTGGCCGAAGAATTCGGGGGCTTGCAAGCCCAAAACCGGCAACTCGTTCTCGTATCGTCCGGCGCCATCGTCGCAGGCATTTCCCATTTAGGGTTAAAGGCCTATCCTCAGGAAGTACCCCTTCAACAAGCTGCCGCCGCAGTCGGACAAAGCCGCCTATTGCGAGCCTACGAAATGGCCTTTGAGGAATCTGGCCATAAAATTGCCCAAATTCTTTTAACCCATCAGGACTTGGCAGACCGTCGCCGATTTCTCAATGCCCGACATACACTCACCACATTGCTTCAGCTTGGGGTTATTCCAATTATCAACGAGAATGATACCGTCTCGATTGAAGAAATTCGGTTCGGGGATAATGATACCCTGGCCGGACAAATCGCCCATCTCGTCGATGCCGATCTGCTCGTGATCTTGTCCGATGTCAACGGGCTTTATGAGGAAGACCCTCATCTCAATCCTTCCGCCAAGCTCATTCCCATGGTCCCAACCATTACCAAACAGATTGAAAACCTGGCTGGGGCCTCCAGGACCCAATCCAGCCGCGGGGGGATGGTGACGAAAATTCAAGCCGCCAAACAAGCTGGACGATTTGGCGTGCCTACGCTCTTATTAAATGGCGAAACACCACATGCCTTAGGCCAAGCCCTGGAAGGAAATCACGGCGGAACTTTTTTCGCATCCAAACAATCTTCCCTCACTACCCGCAAACAGTGGATTGCCTTTACCCTGAGACCTAAAGGGCAGATTATGTTAGATGAAGGGGCGGTGGCCGCACTCGTGCTTCGTGGGAAAAGTTTATTAGCGTCAGGTATTTTGAACATCAAGGGCACGTTCCTGACCGGTGACCCCGTCAGCTGTACCACCGAGGAAGGAATTGTTTTCGCACAAGGACTCAGCAACTATTCCGCTGAAACTTTGCAACGCATCAAAGGCAAACAGACCTCAGAAATTCAGCGGCTCTTAGGATCCTTAGAATATAAAGAAGTCATTCATCGAGATAACCTCGCCTTAACCCCGTAAAACTTATAAAGAGGGAGCTGTTCAAAAAGGCCGTCCAGTAAGGCCGTAGGGCTGTTGGCACACGAAGCTTACACGGAGTACGTGAGTACGACACCAAACCAAAGACGCTGCTGGCGGATTTTTTCAACAGCCCAGGGCAACACTCATGTTCATTGGCCTCTTAGGCGGCACCTTTAATCCTATTCACAATGGGCACATGCACATCGCCAACTATGTGTACAACACGCTCACGCTTGACCGCGTGATCTTCATTCCTACAGGCGATCCTCCACACAAACTCGCGACCTCCCTTGCTCCCGCCCACCATCGTTTGCAAATGGTGAAGCTGGCAACAGAACCGTTTGAGCCCTTTGTGGTCGATGATCGAGAGGCGCTGTCACCCACCGTGTCATACAGTATCGACACCATTACGGATCTCAAAAATACATTCCCTCGTGAAACGAGGTTGGGCTTTATCATAGGGCTGGATGCCTTTTTGGAACTTCCCAGTTGGAAGCAGGCACCCCATTTATTTGAGCTTTGTCATTTTATTGTCTGCTCCAGACCTGGAGTCACCTTCACGCAACTGCAGTCGCTACCATTTTTATCCTCTACTTCCCTTTCCAGCCTCCAAAGCCTGGATCAACAAAATGCGACCCGTCTGGATATTGCCATTCCTTCAGAGAAGACGATTACCCTTTTGTCGGTCCCCCCTTGCGAAATCTCGGCCTCGCTCATTCGCGAGCATGTCGCCCTAAAACGTCCAATAGGGGCTTGGTTGCCGCCTACTGTGGAGTCCTATATAATTCAACACCAATTATATCAATGACCCGTACAACCCCACCAAAACTGTCGCTTTCTCACGAACAAGCTATCTTCATCGCGCAGGCGGCCAAAGATAAAAAGGCCGAAGACGTGTTGGTATTAGAAGTCGGAGATCTCACCTCCCTTGCCGATTTTTTTATTTTTGGCTCTGGTGAATCGGAACGTCAGGTTCGCGGACTGGCGGCATTCATTGAAAAATCAATGGCCACACGATATCAAGCCTTGCCTGTCATAGAAGGCAAAGAAACAGCCAATTGGATCTTGTTAGATTATGGGAACATCATTGTGCATATCTTTCGATCCGACATCAGACAATATTATGCGTTAGAAAAAATGTGGGCGGATGCCCCTCAGATACCCATTCCGGAGCCTGAGCACCCGTTTTCACCACCCCGCCAATTAGTGAACGGGTAAAAAGATACCTCAAAGAGGAGAAGTCCCATGACGTGTTACCAAGACTTAGCTGACCGAGTGCTCGGCGGCACATCTCCCACACGAGAAGAAGCCTTAGATATTCTGGCCACACCGCAAGGCCAACTCCTGGATTTAGTCAATGCCGCATATACGATTCGATCACGATATTTTGGCAACACCGTTCGACTACAGATGCTCTTGAATGCCAAAAGTGGGGCCTGTCAAGAAGATTGTCATTATTGCTCACAATCCACGATCTCTGACGCACCCATTGATCGTTATGCCTTGTTGTCACCTGAAAAGATGATGGAAGGCGCACGCCGGGCCGCAGAAGCGAAAGCCCAGCGCTATTGCATCGTCATCAGCGGCCGATCACCCCTGCAATCCGAAATCACTCAGATTTCCAGCGCTGTTCGAAAAATCAAAGATGAAATCCCCATTCAAATTTGTTGTTCACTGGGACTCTTAAATGGAGAGCAAGCCAGTCAATTAAAAGCCGCAGGCGTGGACCGGATCAATCACAACCTCAACACCAGTGAGGCCTTTCATCCTTCCATTTGCAGCACACATACCTATAAAGATCGGCTGGATACGCTGAAGCATGCACGAGCCGCAGGTTTGGAACTATGTAGCGGCGGGATTGTGGGGATGGGCGAACGAGATGAAGATTTGGTGGATTTGGCCCTAGCACTCAAGGAGGTTCAACCCGATTCAATTCCTCTCAACATGCTCTATCCCGTGGACGGCACGCCCTTTGGAGAAAAAAATGATTTAACCCCGGCCCGGTGTCTCACCATATTATGTCTGTTCCGCTTCCTCCATCCTCAAACCGAAATTCGAGCCGCAGGTGGCCGTGAAAAAAACCTCCGTTCGCTTCAGCCATTGGCCCTCTATGTTGCTGACTCCCTCTTTGTGGACGGTTACCTCACCACCCCAGGCCTCGCCCACCAGGAAGTCTGGAACATGATCGAAGACCTCGGCTTCACTGTAGAAGTGGATTACCAAGGCAGAGAAAATCCCCAAGCCGAAACCTGCTCAGCTTAATTATTTTTCGACTTATCTTTTTTCTGTTTCCCCTGTTGAGTGTCGAGGGAGTAAGGTCATTTTGTTCCGGCAAAAGGACCCAAAACTTTGGCACCCTGCACGCCTCTTTAAGAGAACGCTTGTCCCAAATAGAGGCAGCCTAACTCACTTCGCTCGAACAAAGGCAGCCCCAAGCCCAAAGACCTGCGCGCCTTAGTCATGCCGAAGGCGCCGAGGAATAGAAAAATTTCCATTGTTGACTAATCTTCAAACCTGAGAGTTTAGGGGCAGAGATAGGAAAAGACCTTGAAATAGTCCTAGGGATCTGGGGAATGGCTCAAATCACCAATTCATGTAACAAAATGAGGTATTTGGTTACATTTTTCTTTAATTTCGTGGTGTATGGTCTTGCCCCCAATTATGCGCGTTTAAGTTGGAAAACTATTTTATGACCATTCCCGGATAGGAAGTCGCCCTACTTTTGCGCCTTTCTCCTCTTGGGCCTTTTGGCTCCGGAGTTTTAATCCATTCAGGCTACTCGACGATAGATTGAAATGGAATGTGCGCCTTAAATTGATTCGGTCAGCTCTAGTGTAGTGTCCTAAACTAAATGCTGATTATAAAGCCACTCATTTACTGATAA
>CBDUWS010000086.1:0-6836 GCA_965370985.1 uncultured bacterium | reverse complement strand
AACTGTTGCCTGGTCGTCAGATCCAGCAATCCGTTACCATAGGTTTTGGCGAGATGCGCCAACATGCGAATTTGCTCCGTCGTGGTTCGCCCGCCGGGAATTCTCACACGAACCATGAAGAAACCCGGCGTGGGATTTCTTAAAAATACCCCGTACCACTTCAACCGTTGAATATCTTCTTCCGATATGGCCTCCCACCCTAATTCGGCATATCGCGCAATGCTCTCCTTGATATCCAACCCGTCTTTTTCCGCTTTGAGCACCTCGATCTTATTCATCATGATCCTTTCTTGCATTCCGTCACATAGTCACATGTCAGATGAAGTCTTTCACGCCTCCCGCCCGGCCACAACCGCCAACGGTTTCACCATCACTTCTCCTGTGACTGGAACTCCCGGAAATGAGGTCGACCCGTTTGAAATGACTTCAGACACCGATGCTTGTGTTGATGACTGAACCCTCACTGGACTGGACAGCCAATACACCCCGCCAACAAACACCCCGCCACCAACCACATTACCCAACACCACCCAGAATTGATTCCAGGCCAGACCCAACCAGGTGATGTCTGGGCCATGTGGGAGAAATAACGCGATACCCAGGATCGACTGATTGGCGATGCTATGTTCAAAGCCGCTCCCCACAAAGGCAAACAGGCACCAAAAGATCAACATGATTTTGGCGGCATCATTGGTGGTACGGGCCGCCATCCACACGGCTAAACACACCAGCCAATTACACAGGATCCCACGGATAAACAGTTCCCAGGCCGGCCCGTTCATTTTGACTGAAGCCACCTTCAGCAGCAGATCGCTGTGCGGCGCCTGTCCGACTACTCCGGCTTGAGCGATTAACCATGCGATGCCCAATGAACCGAGAAGATTTCCCACAAAGGAATAGAAAAAAATCAGCCCCATCTGCTTCACGGTGATGGCTCTCGCCAATGTTCCAATGGCGCAGACCATATTGTTTCCCGTGAACAACTCCGAACCGGCAAAGATCACCAGGGTCAGCGCAATGCCAAACGACGCGCCCATGACCAGCTTTAATCCGGCCGCTCCCTCTGCCCAGAACGGCGCCCCGACACTGAAGATCAAACAAATTCCAAAACCCAGATAGATTCCCGCCATCGCGGAAAGCAGGAGATACCCTATAGGATTCGAGGCAAGGTATTTCACCTTCTTTGTTGCCATCTCAACCATTCGTTCAACATCTACGGTATACATCGCCTTCTCCTTCCCAGTATTTTCCCCATAAAAAAAGCGCCAACTGCGTATCATCAAGGCTAAAACAGTCTGCCTTGTCACCGCAGTGGCGCCCTTGCCACGTTCCACCCACCCTTCGCTCCTCGAAGAGTGAGGTCCGAACCCTACCCGTTCACAGATCTTTTACCTGGCTTTTGTCCTACCCATTCAGAAGAAATGTCCCTATTCCCTTGAACGGACAAAAAAAACGCCCACTCCCTTCTTCCTTGGGAAATGGACGCCCGTTGTCCACCAACACAGCTTTATTACATCAACAGCAACTTCATTGTTACTGTGTTAAATATTTATCAGACATGTCCACCCCTGTCAACCGGGGCTAAAGACCTATCCAATCTTTAAGGAGAAATTTGGATCATACAGAAAATTGTTGCCACAAATGTGATTCGTTCACCGGTCAGCGCTTTTTCGACTGGAAAAACCCAAGATGGATTCCCCATAAACATCGTAAAGATATAAGACCAGAACCATAAATTCTGTATGATCCGAGAACCGAAAGCCACATATCGTTCTTTCGGGTCTTGGCTCAATTTCTTGATAACATAATAAAGATCCTCGAAGCACGCTAGGAGGAATAGCCAATTGATCATTCCAACTATTCTAAAAGAATTGTACGGCTATACCCAATCATGGTTCAACAAAAATTCTTTGACAAATGTTGTCAAATATGACAACATTAACCCATGAGAAACGTCTATTGGATCAAAGCAGCAGATAAAGACTTCAGGAAGTTTCCGAAGACGGTGCAAGAAATCATGCATGATGCTCTGGCTATCGCAACAGAAGGGCAGAAAGCTGACAATGCGAAACCAATGAAAGGTCTCGGCGCAGGCATTTTTGAAATTGCCCTGCCCTACCAAACCAATGCGTACCGAGCGATTTATGCCGTGCAACTCGATGAAGATATTTGGGTGATTCATGCCTTTCAAAAGAAATCAAAAACCGGCATCAAAACACCGAAGCCGGATATCGATCTTGTGAAAGAACGATTGAAGCGATTAAAGGAGATGTTGAAATGAAAAAGCAAGAAGAAAAACTCGAAGTAATACGAGGCAGTGGAAACATCTATAAGGATTTTAATTATCCTGATGCCGAAATTCGTCAATTAAAAGCAAAAGTCGCCGCTGCAATCATTCGCATTCTCGATCACCGGCAATGGTCTGTAAGACAGACTGCAAAAGAAACGGGATTCCAGGCCGCTGATTTCTCACGAGTACGAAATGCTGACTTAAAACGCTTCACCCTTGATCGACTCGCAAGGATGCTTGAAAGCCTCAACCCAAAAGTTCGGCTCGATCTGGTTCCCGTTACACGTCGGTCACGTCGCAGGGCACGCACAGACACCCACGTTTCTGTATGAGTATAATCTTGCCTTTTTCCCACAAAGAGAATGTAATACGGCGATGATCAGCAAAGCCAATCTGCAACTCATCGAAGGAGCCCTGGAAATTCAGAAGAGGGAACCTGATGAGTTGGCTTTCATGGCAAGGCAGCTTGTACAAGTGACCTTATCTAAAGCCAACGAGTCTTCATGCAGACATTCCCTCTCCTCAACACCCGGTTCACACCATCACTAAGAAAGGGCTATCACCCCATGACATTGCCAACATATTCTTACCCACTTACCTTATTTCGTGCAATTTCACTTCTTGGGATTATCTTCATCTATCTTATGGTACTCGGGAGTGAAACCTTTGCCGTTTCTCCTCCTTCTTCCTCCGAGGCTCAACGCTTACACTCAATGAAGTCTGACGACCCTCATCCGAGCTTGCCATCAGGAATTGTCGGACTCGCTCTTCATCTCACCGCACGCCGTGTGGGCGACCCTGCTCAATTAATCATTCGAGCTGTGCATCCTTCCGGACCAGCCGCACGAGCCGGCATTACTCATGGGGAAGAAATCTCTTCGGTCAACGGGCAGGCCCTGGCTGGAAAGACGTACCAGGAAGCCGTGAGCCTCATACGTGGAGAAATCGGAACCACGGTAAACCTCGGACTCAAAGGACCACAAGGTGAACACACGATTTCTATCATTCGAGTCAACGAAAGCATCCTCATGGAACAAACGCCTCAGACCATGTAACGTTCACCTCACGCTGGCACAAGACCCTCGTGCCTTTTGTATCGCTTGAAAATACATCACCAACCCTGTTGAATGGCTGACACGTCCAACGACAAACCACGAATCGGGATTAGCCAATGCTTATTGGGTGATAAAGTTCGCTATGACGGGGGACATAAACGCGATGTTTTTTTGACAGACGTGCTGGCTCCTTTTGTGGAATGGGTTCCCGTCTGTCCGGAAGTTGAAGCTGGATTGGGCACGCCGAGAGAGGCCATGTATTTGGCCGGAGACCCGCACTCCCCAAAACTTCTGACTATCCGCACCAAGGTCGATCATACCACCACGCTCAAGGATTTCAGTCGGCGCCGGGTTCAAGAATTACGGGAATATGACTTAGATGGATATGTTTTTAAAAAAAATTCCCCCAGCTGCGGAGTTCATCGGGTGAAGGTGTACCCTGAAAAGGGTCAATCGTCCAAGCAGGGAATGGGATTTTTTTCAGCCACCCTTCAACAAGCCTTTCCGCTTCTACCAGTTGAAGAGGAAGACCGCCTAAATGACGCCTCGATTCGTGAAAATTTCATCGAACGAATATTTTGTTATCGAAGATGGAAAATTCAGGTCCAGCAAAAACGCATCAGCCGCGGCACCATCGTAAATTTTCATACTCACCACAAATATGTCTTGCTGGCCCACAGCCGCACTCACTATGACGCCTTGGGGAAACTTGTGGCCACGGCCGGCCAATATAAACCTACAGACTTAGCTAAACAGTATGGGGGATTATTTATGAATGCCCTCAAAGTAAAAGTGACAGTCAAGAAACATGTGAATGTGCTGCAGCATTCGGCGAGTCACCTTAAGAAATACCTCAGCGACGTTGAACGAACTGAGTTACAGGAGAGCATTACGGATTACCATCGGCAAAGTATCCCATTAACGGTGCCTCTAACCCTCATTAAACATTACGCTCACACCCGGGTTGTGTCCTATCTAACCGACCAGATTTTTCTCAACCCTCATCCCAAGGAACTCATGTTGCGCAACCATGTCTAACAGGGTATTGAACGCACCTCCTTCCATTTGTCTCTCTGACAATATCACCAACAATATGTAGCCTTGCGCCCTTCTGATATCCTCTTTATGATCATAAATTAACTGACAAGGGTTTGGTGAAAATGACCAGTAATTTTTCATTATTTTTATTTGGGAGAAAACACGATGACGGATACTAAGAAAGGCGTCGTACTTGTTGGACATGGGGGGATCCCCAAAGATTATCCTGGGGACTTAGTCTCCAAGTTGAAACGATTGGAAGCCCAACGCCGAGCAGCCGGGCAACCTATGTCTGCGGAAGAATTAGAGTTGGATACGAAAATCCGGACATGGCCGCGCACCCCGGAAACAGACCCCTACCAGGCCGGGCTGAAAGCCTTGGGAGCACAGATGAAACCCATGGTGAATGGTGCATTGTTCTCATTAGCCTATAACGAATTTTGCGGCCCGACGCTGCAGGAAGCGGTGGAAGATCTCATCAAACAAGGCGCGCAATCTATTACGATCGTGTCCACGATGTTCACACCCGGCGGGTCACATTCTGAATATGAAATTCCAGAAGCGTTGAAAGAGCTCCGCAAGCAGCATCCAGGTGTAACCTTACACTATGCCTGGCCCTATAACCTCAGCCAGGTATCCAAAATGCTCATAGAGCATATTGCCAAGTTCTCTTAGTCCCAACGAAAAACGTTTCAAGGTCTCCAGCAATCAAGATTAATAAAAACGGTATTCCTCTCGAATAAAAATAGCAAAAAGGGGTCGGGAGTCTTTTCTTGACGGAACAAGGAAGGTTGATAGAAGTGTCTCATTGCCGCAGCTCTCGCCTAGCTGCCGGAGACCTTGTCTATCATATGCTCACCCGCCAAGTTGGTCACCTCCCCCTGTTTACCAGCCTGCTGACTACGCTGAATGGTGAGACACCCCTGATAGCCTCTACGTTGCAGCCTCATGGACGGCCAAGAGGCACGAGAGAAAAGACTCCCGACCCCTTATTCTGTGCTGCCGGGAATACCCACATCTTCTCCAGATAGCGGAGGACGAGGCCTTTGTGGAGCTTCGAGATATTTATTTGTACGTACAATAGATGTACAATCAATCATCAAATATGAGTGGGATCCTCAGAAAAATGAATGGCTAAAAAAGGCCAGATGGGTCTCTTTTGAGCAGGTAATTTTTCATTTATCCCAAGGTGATGTGTGGAAAATTGCCGATCATCCCGATCAGAAGAAATATCCGAGCCAAAAGGTCTATTTTGTCGTCATTGAGGGATATGTCTACCTTGTTCCACATATCTGTGAAAAACAGTATATTTTTTTAAAAACGGTTATTCCTAACAGGAAAGCCACAAAAGAGTATTTGAGCGAACAGGAGGAGAACAATGAAATACGATAAGGAAGAAAAAGGGATCATTGATGCCTATGAGGCTGGAAAAATGAAACTTTCTACCCCTTCGAAAAAAGAAATAGAAGCCATAAAATTAGCCGCTGACCATACGTTCAAGAAAGATACACGCATTACCATACGCCTGTATGAACACGATTATAAAGGCATTCAAAAGAAGGCAATGGAAATGGGCATTCCGTATCAGACGCTTATTTCCGGTGTCATCCATCGCTATATCGAGGGTGATTTAACATCAAAATAGGACAACGATGAAGCAGTGCGAGACCTCTCAGGTTAGGATAATAGATCATCCTACACGAGGTCCCACATCTTGTTTCAGTCGTTGAATCACACGCATGGTCTACGAGGTTGAGGACAATACATCAAACGGGGTGGAACAAAGCGGGACAGGTGAAGGATCATAAGACATCGTGTCCCAGGAATTATGGCGGCAATCTTGCGCCTGGCCTCTCTAATTGTGAACAGCCAGTAGGTAACCCTAGGTCCCACTACGTGATCCACCATAGGGATCAGGACCTCACGAACAAAGCCATTTGGCTAGCAGCTCACGCCCATCGTCCATCACGCTAGCTCACTCCTTGAATTTCTTTCCCTATCCCCACCCAGGAGGGACAATCGAATGATTCGGGGAGGGGCGAAATGAAAAAACTTAGTCATGACCTTTCAGACAGTGTCTGTTAACTGAAACTGTGGTTTTTAGAAATAATTGGCTCACATGATTCAAGACATTGAAGACCGGGAATTTGACGGGATGATAGAACAAACATCCATGCCGGTGTTAGTGGAGTTCTGGCAGCCCGGCTGTGGACACTGCCAAGCCCTTCTCAAAGAACTCGAACTGATTCAAGCGGAGGTCGGAGACCATCTAGTCATCTATAAAATGAATGTGCAGGAAAATTTCCTCATTCCCGGAGAACTCGAAATTCCATCACTGCCAGCACTGGCTCTGTATGTCGATGGGAAATTTGAAAATTTTGTAGGTGGAATTGGGAAGAAGAATGAGCTTCTTACGCAATTAGCTGATTGGATTCCTTCATCTCGATAGATCT
>CBDUWS010000085.1:0-6868 GCA_965370985.1 uncultured bacterium | reverse complement strand
ATCAGAGATAATAAATAACCGGCGATGGAAGAACTCGACCTAAGAAGCATTGAGGTCAGGGCAATTAGCAAGATAGGGTTGTCAGAAGCTGGGATATCCTAGCTGTTCCACCATTTTTTGTGCAAGCCGGACATGGTTTACCGCGATAGAGACTTTTGACCGGTGACTGACAGGTGTGAAGCTGGTCAACCAAAGTGGTGGAAGGCACCGAAAACCAATAGGAAAATTGGCTTTTGACATAAACCCATAACTAGTGATACATCTATATGTATGAAAACAACTGTCGATATACCTCAATCACTGTTAGACGAGGCTAAAAAACTCGCCGCCAATCATCGAACCACGGTGAAGGCGTTAATAGAAGAAGGATTACGGCGTGTCATCGAGAAGCATCAACGTTCGGGGATGTTCCGCCTTCGTAAGGTCACATTTAAAGGAGAAGGCCTTCAGTCAGACATGGAAGGGGTGTCTTGGGATGGCATCCGGGAACGCGCATATGAAGGTCGTGGAGGATGATTGCCGTTGACACCAATATTTTGGTGTATGCCCATCGGGAGGATTCCCCCTGGCATGAGTCAGCTTACCACCATCTCGCCAGCGTAGCGGAAGGGGCCACACCATGGGCCATTCCCTGGCCATGCCTGCATGAGTTTCTCGCAATTGTGACGCACCCTCGCATCTTCAAGCCTCCCACCCCCTTACAGGTGGCCTGCGAACAAGTGGACGCCTGGTTAGAATCCCCACGGGTCATGCTTCTCTCGGAAACGACTGGCTATTGGTCGGTATTACGGCAAGCGGTGCTTGAGGGAAAAATCCAAGGTCCCATCATTCATGATGCCCGCATCGCAGCCCTTTGCCGACATCATGGCATTCAAGAACTATGGACAGCCGATCGCGACTTCAGTCGATTCCCCACCCTTTCTCCTCGCAACCCCCTGCTCCAATGACCTAGGGCCTGCCGGAAGGCAAGAACTCGTGGGCGGTGGCGCGCCTCACCATTAATTCCAAAACGTATAATAAATAAGGTTCCTGACACCTTTTTTATTAAAGAGTTTCTACTTATAAAGTAGAATCTTCTTGTGGCGTCAGGTCAGGCTTGCGCTTTTCGAAGGCAAATAAGAGTAGGAGAGAAACCACACCGACACTAATGGCCGAATCGGCCACGTTGAACGCTGGCCAGTGATAGCCGTTAATATAGAAGTCTAAGAAATCAATGACTTCGCCATATTGCAACCGATCAATGAAATTTCCAATGGCCCCACCGAATATCGACGCAATGGTCAACTGCCCCCACCAATCCCGTGGATCCAGCCGCAAAAAAATGGTGATGAGTAAGCCCATGGCCAAGATCGACGTCAGAAAAAAGAAGACGAGTCTGAACCCACTACTTGTCGTCCCCATGATCCCAAACGCCGCACCAGGATTGCGAATATAGGTGAGATTGAAATACCCGGGGATAATCGAAATTGATTCATGCAGGTACATCGAGCCATCGATATAGGCTTTCGTCACTTGATCGACCACGATGATGGTCAGCACTACAACCCCTAGCACTCCATATCGACGAATCGTATTGCTCACACCAACGCCCCTACACAGCGTCCGCAGAGAGTGGGATGCTGAGTCTGAGCCCCCACATCGTTCCGAATATTCCAACATCGATCACATTTGGCGCCTTCAGCCTTAACAACGTCGATTATCAAACCAAGACTGATATCCACCAATTCATCGTCTTTCTCTTTGACTTCTGCAACCGGTTTCACTTCCACGCAGGAGACAATAAAGAGCGCAGGAAGATCATCTAGATACCGTTTTAACAACGCACACTTTGGTTCAGTCGCCTGCAAGACTACTTTAGCCTCTAAAGACGAGCCTATGACTTTATCCCGTCGTTTTTTCTCCAAGGCTCCCTGAACAACCTTTCGCACCTGAAATAAATAATCCCATGTGGTATGTAAATCAGGATTGGCAAAAACCGTCGGTGCTTCTGGGAATTCCGCCAGATGGACACTGCCCGGATTTGAACCCTTCTGTTTCGAATCTGGCAACACCTGCCAAATTTCTTCGGCTGTAAAACTCAGGATAGGAGCCATTAGCTTAGCTAACGCTGTCACAATCTCAAACAAGACCGTCTGTGAACCACGTCGAAGGAGCGAGTTGGCTGGAAAGGTATACAACCGGTCTTTCAAAATATCTAAATAGGTCGAGCTCATATCCGTGGAACAAAAATAATCGATCTCATGCACGACTTGTCGAAATTGAAATTGCGCATACCCCTTTTTCACATTGCCGATCAGTTGCCCTAGCCGCCACAGCGCCCATTGATCCAGCTCCGGCAAATCGGCATGAGGCACAGCATGAACGGACACATCGAAATCATAGAGATTACTCAGAAGAAATCGGCAGGTATTGCGCACTTTTCGATAGGCATCCATCAACTGCTTCACAATATCTTTGGAGATACGCAGATCTTCCTGATAATCCTGGGAGGCCACCCATAATCGCAAAATTTCCGCGCCGGACTCTTTGATGATTTCTTGCGGGGTAACAACATTGCCGGCTGATTTCGACATTTTTTTGCCTTCCCCATCCACCACAAACCCATGCGTCAGCACGGCTCGATAAGGCGCGTGCTCATCCGTCGTCACCGAGGTCAACAACGAACTGTGAAACCACCCCCGATGTTGATCGGAACCTTCGAGATATAAGTCTGCGGGATACCAGCCTTCACCTTGCGGCTTCAACACAGCAGCATAACTCACGCCTGATTCAAACCACACATCTAAAATGTCATGCTCTTTCTTAAACGACCCATGGCCACATTGCGCACAGGTTGTTCCAGCAGGAAGCAATTCTTCGGCAGAACGACTAAACCAAATATCCGCCCCTCCATCCTGCATTTGAACACTGATATGCTCGATCACCTTGGAATCAGCTAATGGCGTGGAGCAGCCTTCGCACGAAAACACGGGTATGGGAGTCCCCCACATACGTTGGCGAGATAAGCACCAATCCGGACGGTTCAAAATCATGCCATAAATGCGATCTCGCCCCCGCTCGGGGAACCATTGCACCTGATCAATTTCCTTCAGAGCTTTCTGCCGGAGATCGGCTTTCTCCATGGAGACAAACCACTGATGCGTGGCCCGAAAGATCACAGGCTGCTTACACCGCCAACAATGCGGATAAGAATGTTCAAGCTTTCTTTCACCAACTAACAACCCTTTGGTTTTTAAGACTTCCACAAGCCCGGGATTCGCCTCTAAAACGGGTTGCCCTGCAAACTCAGGAAATTCATCCGTAAACCGTCCTGCATTATTGACCGGCACCAGGATTTCTAATGGCTTCCGATCCGGAAGTATTTCGAGATAAGGCGGTTTGTTGTATTTCAAAACTAAGAGATAGTCGTCCATCCCATGTCCAGGAGCAATATGGACACAACCCGTCCCCTGCTCCAGGGTGACAAAGCCTCCATTGAGTATTGGAACCTCTTTCTTCGCAAATGGAGGATGACACGTCCATCCTTCAAAATCTTTTCCTTTTTTCTTGCCTAACACCTCAAATTTCTCAATTTTACAGGCCTTGGCAAAAACGTCTTCCAAGCCGACAGCCACAATAAAGGCTTCATCGCCAACCCGGAGAACGGCATAATCGAACTCAGGATGCAGACAAATGGCTTGGTTGGCCGGAAGAGTCCAAGGAGTCGTCGTCCAAATGACTGCCGAGACAGCTCTAAGCCCTTTGACTTCTGGAAGACCCAATCCTTGGTCAGAACCCAGAACTTCCGGCGATGCCGTAAAGGGAAATTTCACATATACCGACGGTGAGAGATGATCCTCATATTCCACTTCGGCTTCAGCCAGAGCCGTTTGATCCACGGTGCACCACAACACCGGCTTCAGCCCCTTATAGACTCGACCCTTTTCCACAAACTTCCCGAACTCTCGAACAATCGCCGCCTCATAGGCATAATCCATGGTCAGATACGGATGCTCCCAATCGCCGAATATTCCCAATCGCTGAAATTCGGCTCGTTGAATCCCAACAAATTTCTGTGCGTATTCTCGGCAGATTTTTCGCAGTTCCACCGCGCTCAAATCTTTTTTCTTGGAACCGAGCTGTTTGGATACCTGGTGTTCAATCGGAAGACCATGACAATCCCACCCCGGAATATAGGGCACCCGAAAACCGTCCATGGTTTTCGATTTAATAATGATGTCCTTTAAAATTTTATTCAGCCCATGTCCAATATGAATATGGCCATTGGCATAGGGAGGACCATCATGAAGGATATAGAGGGGACGATCCTGGCGAGATTCCTGGATACGCTCGTACATGCGTTCCTGTTTCCACCAGGCCAAGCGTTCCGGTTCTTTTTGAGGCAAATTGGCCTTCATGGGAAACTCGGTCCGGGGAAGATTCAATGTCGATTTATAATCCATAGGAAAAGACTCAAGAAAACGTAGAAAATTGAAAGGCCATTCTAGCCGTGACCTAGAAACGCGTCAAACAACATTGATAGTGGGAACCGCATCATCGCAGAGGAGAGAAATGGGGAGACGTTTCTTGATGAGCTGCCAAATTAAGAGGAAAGGGAAATCAAAGAAGGAAAGCGATTAACTCAGAGCCATCATCCGCTCCAAGGCAATCTTGGCCAGAATTTTTTCATCATCTGGTACCGAAATGTGATTCACCACCTGCCCTTGCACTAAATTTTCCATGGCCCAACACATATGAGGGGCATCGATCCGAAACATGGTAGCGCACCGACACACCATTGGTGAGAGGAAAAAAACTTTTTTATCGGTTTGTTCCGCCTTAAGGCGATTCACCAAGTTCAATTCGGTCCCAACGACCCAGGAAGTCCCGGCAGGCGCTTTGGAAACTGTTTGAATGATAAATTCCGTGGATCCCACAAGGTCAGCTTTATTGACCACATTTTCATGACATTCTGGATGCACAATGACTTGGATCCCGGGATACTGCTTCCTGAAGTAGTCCACATGAACCGGTTGAAACATTTGGTGGACACTACAATGGCCTTTCCAAAGAATAAGTCTGGCTTTGCGAATAGCCGCCTCTGTATTGCCCCCGTTGGCCTTAAACGGATCCCACACGATCATGTCGTCTTTAGGAAATCCCATTTTATTCGCAACATTCCTTCCGAGATGTTCATCAGGGAAGAAGAGAATTTTCTCTCTTCTGGACCAAGCCCAATTCATCACCGCCTTGGCATTGGAAGAGGTGCAGGTAATCCCGCCATGTTCCCCACAAAACGCTTTCAGATCCGCAGCAGAATTCACATACACGACAGGAGTGACAACGTCTTCAACCGAGACAATCCGGGACAAGGAATCCCAGCATTCATCAACCTGTTCAATCGCTGCCATATCGGCCATAGAACAGCCCGCATTTAAATCCGGCAATATCACCGTTTGGTTGGAACGGCTCAGAATATCTGCCGTTTCAGCCATGAAATGCACGCCACAGAACACCACATGAGGAAATTCAGACCGTTCAGCCGCCAATTTTGAAAGCAAAAGAGAGTCCCCACGCAAATCGGCATGCACAATGACTTCATCGCGTTGATAGTTATGCCCCAACACAATGACCTGATTGCCAAGATTTTTCTTGGCCGCCACGATTCGTTCAAAAAGTTCCTCTGCGGGACGGTCTTGATAATCGGTGATGGGTAACTCCGTGATAATTGAAGCGTCCACGCGATCTTCCTTTTTGTCTAAACTGGTAGGGGTCAATAGTTCACTCATGGTATCCCGAATTTCAAAAAAAGTAAGAAGTAGACTTAACATTGTACCAAATCAGTCACAGTTGAAAAAGATGGAATATTCCACTGTCTTTTTCCCTCTTCAAATCACCGCAGGTCCTCTTGGCTCATTGACTAAGGTACAGGTTGAGCGTTAGCATTGATTTTACAAGGCTAGGGGAGCGTTTTCGCTGAGATGTCCAAGCCATATTGGACGACCCTCATACCTGACCTGGATAATACCAGCGTAGGGAAGCGGCACAATGATAATGAGATTTTTCAGGCCGCATTCCTTCCCGGATGTGGCCTTTTTCATTTCCCACATAGAGACCTATCCACTGCCCCATAACCGGTCATCCTGAGAAAGGATCCTACCATGAGCACTCCACCAAGCGATCTGACCCTTTCGCCAAACAAGGAGGGCCTCCCTGGCAAGGCAGACCATACCGCAACACCACCTTCAACCCTGACAACGGAACCCTTTCCGGCATCGCGTAAGGTGTATGTGACCGGGTCAGATCCCAGTATTCGTGTGCCCATGCGGGAAATAACCTTAACTCCCACCCAAGGACCTAATGGGGAAGTTCCAACACCCAATCCGCCAGTAACCGTCTATGATCCCTCCGGTCCCTATACGGACGCTGACGTGTCGATCAATGTTCGCCAAGGCCTGCATCCCTTGCGTCGAGAATGGGTTTTTGGTCGCAACGATGTTGAGGAACTTCCTGAAGTCAGCTCAATTTATGGTCGCAAACGTTCAACCGATACGAGCCTGGATGCGATTCGATTTGCGTTGAGTCGCAAGCCGCTTCGTGCCAAATCTGGCATGAATGTGACGCAAATGCATTATGCGCGCAAAGGCATCGTGACGCCGGAAATGGAATATATTGCCATTCGCGAGAATCAAACTCGTGATGAACAAGAGGCTGGGCTTCGAATGAACGGGCAGGCTCAAGGCGTCGTCCAACATCCCGGCCAAGCCTGGGGCGCGGCGATTCCTTCTCGAATCACTCCGGAATTTGTGCGAGACGAAGTCGCGCGTGGTCGGGCCATTATCCCCTCAAATATCAATCATCCTGAAGTGGAGCCGATGATCATTGGGCG
>CBDUWS010000084.1:0-6966 GCA_965370985.1 uncultured bacterium | reverse complement strand
ACGCCTATGAAAAATCTCCAAATTCCCCGTTTCTTAATTTACTTGCATCTCGGAATTTTCTTAATCAACGCCATGTGGATCCTGGTTGATCACGCAGGAGCGGCTGAGTATCAATCCCGCACAGAATCTAATTGCACTATTGGTATGGCCAAAGGTGAGACAAAGGCAGAATGCCACGTTCCCATTCTCAATGGGTGTACGGTGGCTCAGTTTCCTGGCTATGACGAACCCTGGGCTGAAGCAACGAAGGGTGGTGCCACCTCTTGCCAATTTAATGCAGAAAAAACTGACTGGAAAACCTCCATTGTGGGAACATGCCAAGCCTGTAAGACAGATCACTGCACGGGGCGATTTACGGTCATGTTTAATTGTGTCGATAATGTTCCACCAGCGAACCCCGCCTTTCCTCAACGATAATAACGTTCTCTCCCAGCACAGAGACGGAAGCATCGATAACATATGTCTTCCAGGTCGACTCCTACAAGCCGCGTTAAAGCCCATGCACGTCTCTTGGGCTTTGATGCCGTTGGAATCGCACCTGTTCCTCCTTCCGGCTCCAACACGGCCGCCTTATCCGATCCCAGCACGAATGATTCAAATTCCGTAACCATTACACAGCGATTAGGAGACCAGTTAACACATTGGTTGGATCAACGATTTCATGGCACCATGACATGGATGGAGCGAGACCCTCAGCGTCGTTCAGATCCGACCAAGGTGCTTCCAGGATGCCAATCAATGATTGTGGTTGGGATGAATTATTACACGGACCATAATCCTGATGAATCAAACAAGGCCGGTCGAATTGCTCGCTATGCATGGGGGAAAGATTACCATGATTTAATGAAAACCCGATTGAAACAATTAGAGAAGTATCTTCATACGGAGGTCACGGACATACAGACACGCAGTTATGTCGACACGGGACCAGTTATGGAGAAAGCCTGGGCTCAGGAAGGCGGAATTGGTTGGATTGGCAAACATACCAATGTGGTGTCGACCAGCTTTGGTTCATGGCTGCTGCTGGGAGAAATCCTCACGACGGTACCATTCGACCCTGATGAGCCGGCCACCGATCTCTGTGGATCATGTTCATTATGCATTCAGGCTTGCCCGACTGATGCTATCGTCGAACCGTATCAACTAGATGCCGAGCGGTGCATTTCTTACCTGACGATAGAACATCGTGGAAATCTAGAAGACATCCCAATTGAACTACGAAAAAAAATGGGAAATAGAATTTTTGGTTGTGATGACTGTCTCGACATCTGTCCATTCAATGTCAATGCCCAGCCGACCATTGAACCAAGCTTCCAACCCTCATCTTGGACAGTCCATCCCCAATTGCCTAGGCTAGCCTCATTGACTCAGGAAGAGTTTCGCTTCATGACGAAAGGCAGTCCTGTGCGTCGACCAAAATACGAGGGTTTTCAACGTAATGTTGAGATTGCCATCAAGAATCAAACGCCCCCTTCATCGTCTACCTCAACTCAATGATCGTCACACCATCACCACCCTCCGACGGATCGCCAGCACGAAAATTTTTCGTGTAAGGTGAGGATTGGCAAAACTTTCGAATGCCTGTCTTTAACGCACCGGATCCTTGTCCATGAATAAGTTTGACGTATTGAGCTTGCTTTAAGAGGGCCTGATCCAGGGCTGCGGCCGTAACCTCTAATGCGTCTTCGAGTCGTGTTCCCCGAAGATCATGCTCGTGTTGATAGATTCCAATTGTCACAGAAGAAGCAGTTGAATTTTGAGACGGAATGAGAGAGTCTCGTCGAGTTTGAGATGGATGTTTTGGCTTTGAGCGAGATGAGGGGACAACACGCACCGCAGATGGAGCAATTTTTATGGTTTGAGCACCGACACGAATCGAGACCAGTTTTTTGCCTTCAGGATCTTCTTGCAAAATTCCCACGGTGCCCAAATCGTTAATTTCCACTCGATCTCCTGACTTAGGAGGAATGAGTGAGGCACCCCCATCAACAGGTAATTGCCCTTTGATGTGTTCATCAAGATGAGCCAATGAACGACGCATGGCTTGCACCTGAGACGGGGTTTTCTCTTTTTTGAGAGTTTCGACAATGTGATTCATTTGGCGTTGAGCTTTAGAAAATTCACGCTGCCATTGCTTGCGGTATCGTTGCCGATCATTCCGTTCCTGAGTAGAAAGTTGCTCACGTAGGACCTGCGCTTCTTCAAGCAAACGTTGAGCTTCTTGATGCCGCGCATGAGCCTGTGAGCGCTCTTCTTCCAACTTGGCATAGGTGCTTTGAAGCCGTTGAAATACATGGTCAAGATCCTGGTCTTCCCCTTGGATCAATTCACGCGCGTCTTGAAGAATTGAGGCCTCCAACCCCAACCGGTCAGCAATGTCCAAGGCCGAAGACCCACCAGGAATCCCATCGATCAGTCGATATGTCGGCGAAAGCCTTTCCATATTAAATTCCTGACTGGCATTACGCACGTGAGGGTTTCGGTAGGTGAGCGTTTTCAATGAAGGGTAATGGGTAGTCACAATACTCATACATCCTAGATCGCTCAAACGACTTAAGATGGCTTCCGCTAACGCTGCTCCTTCAATGGGATCAGTCGAGCTTCCCACTTCATCTAAAAGAACTAAGGAAGAATGAGGCGAGACCGCCATATGGGATTGAAGATCATCCAGCAAGGCAATAAGAAAAAGGATATGGCCGGAGAAACTTGAAAGATCCCGGCTCAAATCCTGCGTGTCTCCTATATCAGCATATACCTGTTCAAAAAAGGCCATTTCGGAATCAGGGGCACAGGGTGGAAGAAGGCCAACTTTGACCATTAACGCAATTAAGCCAACTAATTTCATGGTGACGGTTTTTCCGCCGGCATTAGGACCAGAAATAATAAGGGTATGAATATCTTCGTCAATATGAACGGTGTTGGCCACCACGCTGTCTTTGGTTAAAACCAAGAGTGGATGTTTGGCGTGAAGGAGATGAATATGAGGAGTCTGACTGAGATGAACAGGGCAGCCCTCTATTTTTCTACTCAATCGCGCTTTAGCGACCAGACAATCCAATTCGGCTAACTGTTGAAGGGTTTTCTGAATGGGCAATACGGATTCGGCCACGGTATCGGAAAGATCCTGTAGAATTCGACGTGTCTCTTGGGACACCTGTAGATCAGCAAACTTAATCGTATTATTTAATTCGATCAGATTCCGTGGTTCGATAAATACCGTGGCACCACTGCTGGAAATATCATGGATAATGCCATCGACTTCATGCTGTCGTTCGGCTTTAACGGGAATGACATAACGATTTTCACGCTCAGCAAAATACTGGCCTTGCAACCGTTCTTCGAATTGTTGTGAAGACAACAGATGTTCCAACCGTCGCCGCATACCCTGGCGAAGATTCTGACTTTTTTGGGTTAATTGATGCAGGATCGGACTCGCGGATTCTCGAAGGCGTCCCTGAGCATCAACACAATGATCAATCGCTTGTCGTACCCGAGACAGTTCTTGAAGCTCATTAGACCGTTTACTAACGGTTGGGCAGGCTTCGCGATGCCCCTCTAACCATTGGTTTGTGCTCTGGCTCATTGACAACACAAGGGAAATATCTCGCAAATCCAGGCCTTCCAAAAGACCACCTTTAGCGGCGCGCACAAGGAGGGGACGAATATCCGGGAAATTCAATGGTAAAAGCGGAGAGTTTCCTTCAAGCATCTGAACCATTTCAAATGTTTCTTGTTGTTGCCCGCGGGCCCTTTCCAAGTCATGCGCGAAAGGAAGCACACGACAAAGTTCCCCTCCCATGCTTGAAGAGGCTTCATTGGCCACAGCCTCTAGCAACTGATGCCATTCCAAAACTTGTTCAGTTTGTTGAACCAGCGCGGATTTCGTCATAGCCATGAAGTGTAAAAAGCTAGGCAAGCTGATGCAAGCCTGAGTGAAGGAAAAGGAACGAATGTCTGAAAGTAGTCAAATTTGCGGACGGGAAAGGCAGGGAAGGATCCGGCTTGAGGTGAGGAGAACGCTCTCCCTTAAGGGATTATTTTTTCATCGTATCGACTGAGGCCTTTAGATCTTCGATAGCTTTTTGAATGTTTTCCTTAACGTCCTGCCAAGCCATTTCACTACTATCTCGCAGTTTTTCAATGCGGGGAAGCAAAGTGTCTCGTTGTTGTCTTAAGCCATCTAATTGAGCCTGAAGTTTTGCCCGAGTTTTTTCTTGTAATTCTATGCTTTTTTCACGTAATTTTTGGATTTGACTATCCAAATCACTGATTTGTTTTTGAAGGTTGTCAGTCGAGAGATCACTATTTTTTTGAGAGGTGGAAGCAGAACCTTTTTTACTTTCCCCACTCTCAGCCGCCGACGGAACGACGCCCAGAGCCAACCACACGCAGGCGATACACAATCCTACCACGAATTGCCTGTTCATTTTCTGATTAACCAGAATACCCTTCATGGAAGCCCCTCTCTTTCCATTTTCAATCCTATCACAGCCTGATCTTCTTGCCCAGAATGCATTTTTCAACAGATGATCCCAAGATTATCAAAGCCCGTTGATTTTGAAGAACAACCAGCAGTACTTGCTCCACTGAATGAGTTATCTTAGAATGTCGGCCTTTTATGAGGACCTCATTATGACACCAGAAGAAGCACGTGTTTACCTGAACTATCTCCTCACCCTAAATCTTCGCCAAGAGGAAGCATTTGGACCATTAGCCTTAGCTTTTGTGAAAGAAAATGATCTGGGACAATTGGGGCTGCTTCCAGAAGAACAATTTAATTTATTGATGGCGACGGCCACGGTATTTTCTGCCGAGCCTAAACGTTATACGATGAAGCTAGAATTATTGCAAAAAGCTCGCCAGATATTACCCCGGACACAATATGACGATCCTGAGTTAGGCCGAGACCTGGAACATTTGCTCAAAAAGACCCAAAGCGATTTACAACGATACAACGAGGCCATGAAGGTTTCGCGGCCCCAAAGCATGGATCGGCAAAGCTTGATCGTCGAAACGGATTTTCCTGAATATTTTTTAGAAATTGCTCAAAAACGGGCCTCAACCTATTACCAGGAGAAATATCGGTTACCCAAAGAGGCAAAAACTGCCCAGCACTTTGGCGGCACACCAAAAAAATTCGAACCAGAAAATGCTTCGATTCACAAGGAGTTTCCTGGAGCTTGTGCGCCATTTATGAATGCGCGGACCAACCCCCTTCATCTCCTCCTACCCTTTGATTTAAAAATCAGTCGAAGTCCAGAAGAGCCGTTAGAGGGTGGCATTCGGATTTTTTATGGAAAGATGGGCTACTCCTATCCTTTGCGGTATGAGATGGGAAAATTGTGCAGTTACCATGATGGGCAGGTGTTGGATGTGGATCTTCAAGACCCCAATCTCATATTCGTGTCAGTGTCTGGTATTAAAGATCCTGCATTCCCGCTGCACCCTTCTGAAAAGGAGCCGTCGCTGCCCCCCGAATTGGCTTACCCCATGGCCATATTGGAACATACCGGAAGCTTAGGCCCGTTCATTCAAGTCAGTTGCAACATTAAAGTCTGGTTTGATGCATCCATCGTGTCTCTTCTCATCCAAGGGGCTCCCGATCTCGCCGAGTACGGTCTTCAAGGTGGAACCGGGCTCATGACCCGATCTTATGCCTCTGACAAGGTGGAATCATACGTGCAAAACCTCTCTCAGCCTTGGCAAGAAGGATTGAGTTTTAATTTTATTAATCTACACCTTGCCCTCAATCCTGGCATCGACAGTGCGGTCATTCCAACAGGAACTCCTATTTTTTCAGTGTTCCCTGTCTTGAATCGACAGTGTTATCGATATATCGATCGTCGCACCATGGATCAAAGTACATAGAATGATTTCCCCAAAGAATCATCTGGATGATCGTGTGGTATTCTAATTCAGAGACCTGCCTCCTACCTTTAACAAACCAAGGTGCTGTAGATGAGCCGTTCGTTCTCCAGTGCTACCCTACGCATGTATTTGATTCTGGGGCTGCTGCTTATGGCCGGCTGTTTGGCTCACGACAAAAAAATACCATCGCTGAATAATGGAAATTCTCAACTTGGCATTGCCTCCTGGTATGGCCCAAGTTTTCATGGAAAACCCTCCGCAAGCGGTGAACCTTATGATATGTGGGCCCTCACGGCTGCCCATCGGACTTTGCCTTTTGGAACCTTGGTCCAAGTAACCAAGGTCGAGACAGGAAAAACAGTCACAGTCCGGATTAATGATCGTGGCCCTTTCATAAAGGGTCGAATTATTGATTTGTCCTATACCGCCGCTCGGGAATTGGCGATGATTGGGGAAGGGACAGCGGACGTCGCGTTAACGATCGTTAGTCCACGCAACGCCACAATTCCATCAATTACAGCTCCCACACGTTTCTGGGTTCAAGCGGGCGCTTTTACGAATTTAATGGAAGCCATGACGCTACGGGAACGATTGGGAAGCCAATATGATCAAGTACGAGTGAAAACCGTGAACTTACCATCTGGAGAATGGCATCGAGTCCAAGTAGGCATATTTCATTCAAAGAAAACGGCCCAAACAGCTGCAAGAGCATTACAAAATGATTTCGGGGGCAACCCTCTGATTCTGATTTCTAACTAATTGAAAATTAAAATAAATTTAGACGTTGGTGTACCAATAATTGCCATAATCCCCTACCCTATGGTAGCCTATTTTTACATGGATACCGATGGGTCAAGACATCGAATCGTCGATGAAAGCTCTGACCAAATTATTAATACCTCTCTACACCTTCTGATTCCATTCTCCCCCATAGTCAGATCTGCTGATCAAGTAGCCGCTTCTAGCCCTGTCTCCTGCACTTGCCCTGCTGGAGTACGCTAATCCACCTATGGATTTTCTCGCAGTCTTTATCTGTTTAGGATTGTCGGCATTTTTCTCAGGGGCGGAAATCGCCTTCTTCTCCATCACAGAATCTCG
>CBDUWS010000083.1:0-7079 GCA_965370985.1 uncultured bacterium | reverse complement strand
CCACGGATAACCTCGTATGACCGAAGACACTTCTGATCTTTCAACGCCTTCCATTCAACATATCCCCAATGAATTACCGCTTCTGCCGGTTCGTGATATCGTCATCTTTCCATACATGGTTCTTCCCCTATTCGTAGGACGAGATCTATCCATTAAGGCCATCGAAGCAGCCCTTTCCTCTGACCGGTTACTTTTTCTCACCACTCAGAAAAATCAAGAAACCGACCAACCTGCCTCAGCTGATCTTCATCGGACAGGAACCGTCGGGGTCATCATGCGCATGCTGAAACTTCCTGATGAGCGCATCAAAATATTAGTTCAGGGTCTAACCAAAGCTCGCATTCAAGACTTCACCCAATCGAACCCATATTTTTCAGTTCATATCGAAACTATCACGGAAAAGTCAGTAAAGGTTCCTTCGTTAGAACATGAAGCCATTATTCGGTCGGCTCGCGAAGGCTTAGAAAAATTACTGGGTTTAGGCAAAGTTATTATGCCCGATGTCCTCACGGTCATTGAAAATCTGGATGATCCAGGACGTCTCGCTGACATCATCGCCTCCAACCTCGGGCTCAAGATCGACATGACCCAAGAAGTGTTAGAAATTGAAGACCCTTTGGCCCGTCTTAAACGGGTGAATGAAATTCTGGGTAACGAGCAAGAGGTCTTGTCAATGCAACAAAAGATCCAAGCCGACGCTAAAGGCGAGATGGATAAAACGCAACGAGAATACTTTCTACGCGAACAACTCAAAGCCATCCAAAAAGAATTGGGAGAGCTGGATGATCGTACGGAAGAAGTTGCAGACTTTCGTCATCGCATCCAAGAAGCTAAGATGCCAGAAAAGGTACTCAAAGAGGCCGAAAAACAACTCAAACGCCTCGAAAAGATGCACCAAGATACGGCCGAAGCGGGCACCATTCGCACGTATCTCGAATGGCTCGTCGACGTGCCATGGAGCCGGCATTCAACGGATAATTTGGATATTCGCCAAGCCTCCAAGGTTCTGCATGATGATCATTACGATCTGGAACGGGTCAAAGAACGGATTTTAGAATATTTGGCCGTTCGTAAACTCAAAGCCAAGATGAAAGGGCCGATCTTGTGCTTTGTGGGACCACCCGGAGTGGGTAAAACCTCCTTAGGAAAATCCATTGCTCGAGCCCTTGGGCGGGAATTCGTACGCATGAGTCTTGGTGGAACCAGGGATGAAGCAGAAATTCGTGGCCATCGCCGCACATACGTGGGGGCACTTCCCGGGCGAATTATTCAAGGGCTGAAGCAAGCCGGCACGATCAATCCCGTCTTCATGCTAGATGAAGTCGATAAGATTGGCATGGACTTTCGTGGAGATCCATCAGCCGCGTTGCTGGAAGTCTTAGACCCCGAACAAAACAATGCCTTCGTGGATCACTATCTTGGAGTCCCAGTGGACTTGAGCAATGTCATGTTCATTACCACTGCCAATATAACCGATCCTATTCTCTCCGCCTTACGCGATCGCATGGAAATCATTGCCATTCCTGGCTATTCCGAAGAAGAAAAATTCGGTATCGCCCAACGATACCTTATCCCTCGACAATTAGAGGAACATGGCATCACCGATCAACATCTCCATCTTACCGATACATGCGTAACACAAATCATTTCCCACTATACCAAAGAGGCCGGAGTTCGCAACCTGGAGCGGGAACTGGCCAACGTGATGCGTAAAATTGCCAAATGCATCGCTGAAGGCAAAATCAAGCAATATCGCGTGTCACCAAAAAACCTTCAGCAGTACTTAGGCGTTCCAAAATTTGTTCCAGAGCAGGAACAGGAAAAAGATGAAGTGGGTGTGTCCACTGGACTCGCCTGGACGGAAACCGGTGGGGATGTGTTGTATGTCGAAGCCTCAGCAAGTAAAGGCAAAGGCCTATTGACGTTAACGGGTCATCTTGGAGAAGTCATGAAGGAATCCGCTCATGCCGCCCTGAGTTATATCCGATCCCAAGCCAACCAATTGGGAATTGACCCGAATCAGTTTTCCAAACAGGATATACACATCCATGTACCGGCCGGAGCCATCCCTAAAGACGGGCCTTCCGCAGGTATCACCATTGCCACAGCCCTGGTTTCCTGTTTAAGCCAGGTACCCGTCAAACGCGATATCGCCATGACCGGAGAAATCACATTGCGCGGGCGCATTCTCCCCATAGGAGGGTTAAAGGAAAAAGTACTGGCAGCAAAACGGGCACATATCCAATCCATTATCATTCCCAAACGTAATCAAAAGGATTTGGAGGATATCCCGAAACATCTGGTGCGAGGGCTGGAATTTATCTTCGTGGAGAACATGTCGGAAGTCCTCAAATCGGCTCTTCGCGCAAAAGGCCGGCAAAAGTTCAAAACGGCCACGATCCCTTCCCAGTCCACTTCAGGACACCGCAAAAAGGTTGCGTCCCCTGCCACCGCGCGGTCACCTGTGCGACAAAGGGTGACCAAGGCTTCCTAAGCCACGAGCTATGTCCCCTACTCGCCGACCGGCGCGCCTTTCGAATCTTGGGGAATTTCAACTCATTCAATCTATCCCACGTCAATTTTCTACACAGGGCTTTCATCCAACAGTCGGAACGGGGGATGATGCCGCAGTGTTGCCCCCGTCTCCATTACAACAGGTCGTCATATCAACAGACCTTCTTGTCGAAGACGTTCACTTCACGCGGAAAGCTGCAACTTTTTACGACATTGGGTATAAGGCAGCCGCAGCTAACCTCAGCGATATTGCGGCAATGGGTGCGACACCGACCGCTATTTTTGTTGCCATCGCGTTGCCTCCTTCCCTCACCTATGAAGATTGGCAAGAATTCTATCGAGGGCTTGCAATTCCTTGTAAACGCCATAAGGTTCAACTCCTTGGAGGCGATACGTCCTCTTCTCCCTCATCATTGTTTATCGCTATCACGATTACCGGTCAGGTAAATTCCGGGCATATCCTGACTCGGCAAGGAGCCAAAGTTGGGGATCACATCTATGTGAGTGGCACACTTGGCGACTCAGCAGCAGGACTCGCCTACCTCAAGAAGTACAAACGTCCCCCCAAGCCTTCTACCCTCTCGAAACCCATGAAATATTTAGTGCAACGTCACTTGCAACCCACGGCCCGCATTGCCCTCGGACAGCTGCTTGCGTCTCAACTCTATGCTTCTGCCGCCATGGATCTTTCAGATGGATTGTCTGGCGACCTAAGGCATCTCTGCCGACAAAGCCAGGTAGGAGCCCTGATTCATAGTGGACAGATTCCTATGTCCAAGCACATGCAAAGTTATGCGAAACGGATTCGGGCCAATCCATTACAGTGGAGCCTTCATGGAGGGGAAGATTACGAATTACTGTTCACTATTCCTCCCAAGGGGCAACAAGAACTCGAAAAAAAGGCTAAAACATGCCGAATACCTATTACCCGAATCGGGATTATTCAACCCAAACGGTTCGGCATCCGAATAGAACAGGGTGATAACACACAGGAGATGTTACTCCAACAAGCCTATGAACATTTTTCTCCCTAAATCACAAATACAGTGGCCTTCATGCTAAGCTTGGAGTCTCTGCGCCAACGCCTGGCACAAGTACTCCATCTTCAAGAAACGCCTCACCGAACAGCCCTGGCCTTTGCCACGGGGGTCTTTATTGCTTTTGCTCCTCATTATTTATTTCATACCGCCAGTGTTGTGCTCTGCGCTTGGCTCTTTCGGCTAAATTATGTGGCGGTCTTTCTCGGATCGCTCGTGAACAATCCATGGACCCTTATCCCAATCTTAGCTGCCAGCCTATATACCGGATTATTTCTGGTGGGAGAATCTTCTCTCACCACCGTTGAATGGGATCAGCTCACCATGGACAATCTTTTTGACGTACTGTCGCCCTATCTCCTTCCATTTCTCATTGGCGCCTGTACCCTTGCTGTCCTTGCCTCGCTACTGGCCTATCCGGTTATGAGATGGACCATTATGCGCTACCAAAATGTGACCCACAACAAATCATCCGAAACAAGAATATGATGTCTCAAAATTTCTTCAGCCCCTAAGACCTCCTCACTGACACGAATGCTATCCACCGAACCATCTTCTTTTCCTTTTGATGGGGTCGCCCTTCTGGCAGATCCTATTCATGGCTATATTTCACTCACCGTTCCCTACACTCACACCCCGACTGTCGAACAGACAGAAAAAGATCTGATCGACTCCCCCTGGGTGCAACGCCTTCGCTACATTCTTCAGCTCCAAAGCGCGCATTGGGTGTATCCAGGTGCGGAACATACTCGTTTCCAACATTCATTAGGGACGATGCATTTGGCAGGACGCTTTATGACGCAACTCTATCCCTCGCTGCGCCAAATTATCCCGAATCTTCCCTCTTTGCCTTTTCTGGAAGAATTTATCCGAATCACGGCATTGCTTCACGACATCGGGCATGGACCCTTCTGCCATTTTTTCGACCATCACTTTCTCCATCAATACCATCTCACCCACGAAATAGTGGGGCAGCACATCATTCGTGATCACCTTGCACCGATTATTCGAAATATTCAGCGCAGTCCGTCAGGCCTTTTCGCAAAAGGAGAACGTCTGGATCCAAGCCATATTGCCTTTCTCATACTCAAAGATCCTCACCAATCCACGAAAGACCTACCACCATGGGTCATCGCATTGCGACCACTGTTAGGGGGAATTTATACCCCAGACAATTGTGACTATGTCTTGAGAGATTCTTACATGTGCGGAGTGGCCATTGGCCCCGTTGATATCGAACGTCTCCTGCATTACACCTTTTTTTCCTCTCACGGCCTGACAATTCATCAGTCGGGACTCTCAGCACTCCAAATGTTTCTGCATGCCAGGCTCTACCTCTATGCCAACGTGTATTACCATCGTACGACACGCGCAATCGATATACATCTCCAAGAAATTTTTCAGCCAACCATGGAACTACTGTTCCCTAAAAATCCTCTCGATGCTTTATCTCATTATTTATATCTCACTGATTGGCACCTCATGGAAACAGTTCGTGCTTGGCCAAAATCCCGTTCTGTAGAAAAGCGTCAGCTCGGTGCCGAATGGGCCAAAATTATGGGGCGGCATGTGAAATGGAAAACAGCGTTTAGCCTCTTATTGCCTATCCCTCAAGGTGCATCGTCATTTCAACCCAAGGATTTCTTATCACGAATGCGCCAAGCCCTGCCCCGGAAATGGAAACGTACGGACATTCGGGTCGACTTCGCCCATAAAGACCCACGGCCTATCAACTTGTTAAACATGGGAGGATTTCAAATTTTTGTATGGAATCCGTCTACAGGCAGCATTGAAAAGGAAAGCTTACGTACCTATCTTCAGCATCTTCCCGCTCGAATGATCACCTTGCGGATTTTCAGTCAAGACCATTCACTTGATGATGTACTAACCACAGCTGCGGAAGAAACCTTGCGAACGCATTGGCCTGAACTTTTGAATCCCTCATAATCCTAAAAACAGCAGTAGGGCGCAAAAAAGACACGTAAGGCATTGGTGTACATGGTGAAATAAAAAATTCTTGGTCACCTTCTGGGTGATGAGATATTTTTTTATTTTGCAAGATGCGCCAAGAGCTTGCGTGGACTTTTGTGATTCAACTGCGATTTCTAGGTTTAACGAAGCTTAGCGAGGAGGGGAACCGAATCGAAGGCCATGAAGATCTTTCACTAAGGTTAATTGTAGCCGAATTGTTTGAAGGGTTGATCCAGAAGAAGTCAATTCTGAATCTTGGCAGCTCACGCAATATCCCAAGAGATGTGGCTTGAGTTCTTCAAGACTACGAGAAAAGAGTGCGTCATGAGGAATATTGAGAAATTGGACCCTTACAATTTTTCCTGTTTGCAGGTGTAAAAGAGCGACAACGTTTCGTTTATTGGCAGGGAGGTACCCGGTCACGGGTAAAGTTTCGGTAATTGGCGGGTTCCATTTCATTTGAATCCATTTTTTTAATGGCAAGAGAAAGTCCGCATCTTTGGCAATTTCACTAAAGCCCTCTTGCTCCTCTGTATCAGATAAGATAATTGGCTCAAGAACAATGTCACGCCGTTCATCCGGAATCGGCATCATCACGGTATCAAACGTCACATGTTGCCCACCTCGCTCGACCCATGCCACGGGAAATTCTGCAATCCCACTGATAAATGGCTGAGGCCACATGGGAAAGAATATTCGGTCGGGACTCGAATTTTGAAGAAGGGCTTCTGTTTGCCAAGACCACTTCGAAAATACCGCTATCAGTTCACCGTGTTCGTTTAAAGCTCGGACAAACACCCTGTGTGGCTGACGAACCTGTTCGAAAAATAATTGGCTAGCTCCTGTGCCATCAATATGTTCTCTCGTAATTCCGTCCGCCTCAAGATTGACGAATGAGGGAACGCCCTCTCCGCCCACCTTCTTCAACACATTAACAATGCGATTCTTCTGCAAAAACAGAGAAATAGGTATGGAAAGCAGCGGAATAGGTTCAACGGATTCTTCAGGTGATTGCCAAACACGATAATTGGGCTGGCCCATTTCAGAGGACCATCCGTCTTGCCAAAATGCTTCTGCTGCTTGATAAGCCTTGATGCGATGCTGAGTAATTCGCTCAAGTGATAATCGTACATCAATTTGATGCACTGAATGCAATCCAAATGCGTGCGCGCGCTTCGTGGGGGGACCATCGTTTTCTTCTGCACGGCCAGGCGAACCGATATTTGAAATATTTCTTTCCAACGGCTCTGAAAGGTCACTTGTTGTCGAATCAATCGAAGGATCAAAGAGGGTGAGCATTTGCACCACAAGATTGTGTTCTAAACGTGGAATCTCCCCTTCCGGACCTTGAGCCCTCAACGAACTTACGACCACTCCCGTTTCAACATCAATCACCTGCAGATCAATCGTCAAAATCTCTCCATGTTGATGGAAGCTACCACTCACTAGATAATGCACGCCTTGTATGTTGCCCAGATCCACATTCGCAATCGAAGAAGAAAATCCTCGTTGCTGAAGCCACTGCTCTCGAATAACAGGCCCCAAGGCATCGCGCGC
>CBDUWS010000082.1:0-7095 GCA_965370985.1 uncultured bacterium | reverse complement strand
GAATATTGAAAAATCCCGCCAGGAGCGTTCTCCGAACCAGTAAAAAGTGAGAAGTGAAAAGTAAGAGGAGTTCAGAAGAACCTTCTGAAGGTTCTTCACTCTTGTCATTTCACTCCTTACGCCTCACTCCTAACTCCTCACAAACTTGGGCTGGACTTTATGAACATTCCCCATCGCTGTTTTTAGGATAATGAAGCCGTCGCTTCGATTTGATCCAAGGCTTGGTAAAGATCGGGGAAACGGAAGGTGTAATTCAACTCAGTGCGCAGTTTGTGAATTGACACCTGTTTCCCCGAGTTCTGAGGGCGGGTGATATGTGGAATAGGGACTTGCCATTTTGAAGAGGCGACGGAGCAAATCTCTGACCAGGTTCGCGGATGACCATCACTGGCAAGATAGGTGCTTCCATCGGATGCCTGTTCAAGAGCCTGAAGACAAATGGCTGCGGCGTCTTCGACGTGAAGAAGATTGACCCATTTCTGGGTATTCTGGATCTTGCCTTTTCTTATCCAATCGAAGACATTGCGTCCTGGTCCGTAGAGGCCAGCCAGCCGGATGATCACGGCACTATAGGTGGTCCGTAGATATTCCTCTGTCTGGACACGCGGCAGGTGGAGCTTAAGGGAGGTGTCTTCTGTAATGGGGTGCCCATCTGGTATGTAGGCGGATGTACTCCCCATGACAAGCAGTCGGCCGGTTTGCCTGGTGCGTGCAGACAGAAATTCTTTGACGAGGTCAAATGGTACGGCTGGGAAACACCAGAGGAGATGCGCGGGGCTAGGAATTGTGTTCCATGTTTCGGTCTGAGCAAGATCAAACCGTAATCGATGTTTGGGAGGGATATCGCACAGATGGATATGGGGCCTGCGACTGGTGGCGAAAACGTGCCATCCAGTCTCGATAGCTTGTTGATACACCCGAAGGCCGGTATAGCCCGCTCCCAGAATGACGAGTGGGTGTTGTTGCAGTGACGTATGGTGTATGAGAGAAGCGGTCAAGATGGTTGGTCTTGGGAAGTCGGATAGGTATCGGGAATGGAAAGGTTTTGATGGTGTACAAGGCCCAATTCTGAATTACCCCTGTTGGTCTGAGATATAATGTTGTGCGTACCGAGAATAATTGGATGCGGATTCTTTGATCCAGAGTACTTCATCATCTGTGAGAGGGCGTTTAACCTTAGCTGGAGATCCAATCACCAGGCTTTTCGAGGGAATCTGGGTATGCTCCGTGACCAAACTGCCTGCGCCGATAATGCAGTCTTCTTCCACGACCGCTCCGTCCATGATGATCGCTCCCATGCCAACGAGAACACGATCACGAATGGTACATCCATGCAGGATGACATGATGCCCAATGGTAATATCATCCCCGAGTGTTAATGGATAGGTATCGTGTGTGACGTGCAGCAAAGAAAGGTCTTGGATGTTTGTACGATGTCCGATGCGAATAAAGTGTACATCTCCCCGGACTACAGCATGAAACCAGACGCTGGAGTCTGAGCCAATGACCACATCTCCAATGACCATTGCGGTGTCTTCAATGAAGGCATTGGCCGCCACGATTGGAACCACGCCTCGAAAAGGTTTCAACATGAGTCTGATCCTTTGGCCGAACCTGAAAGGTTGATCATGAATAGCCTGCCATTCAAACCCGAACCAGCATGGCACAGATGACCAATGCCGTAAGCGCGGCCAGAATGGTGAGATAAATACTGACACTTCGATCTGTAGTCCAGTCAGATTGCCAATTCTTCGGAAAGAGGGTATCTCCGCTGAGTTGCCAGCCGCTTTCATACAGGCCTAAGGCTTTTTCCAGTTCAATTAATTGTTGCTTGGCCATCCGATGTCGATCGGCATGTTGGAGAATTAAGTAGGCGAATAGACCGGAAAACAACGCCACGCCTGAAATCGCGAACCATCGAGTAGGAGAAGTCGGTCCTGACCAAGGGGAAAGAGCCAGTATTGTGATGAGCAACATTACTAAAAAGGCGCTGGCAAAGGCCGTCAGCCGCATCATCTGTTCGCGTCGTTGGAAGACTTCATCCTTAAAAATGGGATAGAGCACACGGAAGACTTCCACCTGTTCGTCGGTCAGATCCACGTTGACACCACTGGAATGTTTCATTCTCCTGGTCGCATTATTTACTGGCCAGACAGATGTGTCACCATCCATTGGGCCAGATGATTGGTCATGAGTCGAAATTCCTCAGGCCGTCCAAATCGATGATCCGCGCCTTTAATCAAATTTAATTCTTTCGTCGTGTTGAGGGTCGCCAGTAAACGGTCAATTTGAGGCCGGGGAATGAGTTCGTCTTGATCGCCATGGACGACCAAGGTTGGAACCTGAATGCGTGAAAGAGCAGCATAGGCATCATAGGTGAGACATTCTTCATAGAAAGCATAGTGTAGGGGAACTGGTGAGCTATCGCCAACAATATTGGGGATGTGGTCGGTGGATTTCCAGTCTTCCATGGCTTCTTGCCCGAATTCCAGACGGAGGACTTCGGGAAAATCCACGGCTGGGCATTTGAGGCCCAAGGCCTGGAGGGTGTGCTGTTTGGGAGCTGAAAGAATTGCCATGAATCCTCCGAAGCTTGAACCAACGAGTCCGAGTCGTTTCATCCCTCGTTCTTGCAACACTTGAAACGCAGCGTCGAGTTGTTCCTCGCCTTGCTTAAGGCTCATGTTGGAGAAATGCTCCTGGGATTCTCCCATGCCATACCAATCAAATCGAAGTGTGGCGATGCCCTGAGGAACAAGGAGTTCGGTAAGTCGCCGGTTGGTGCGGCTCTGTTTATCAGAAAGAAATCCATGACACAGAATGACGCCCAGGTTCGTTGGCGTGGAGGGCTCAGCCAATATTGCTGGTGTGGAAAGACCCGAGGAATTCAAAAAGGTAACAGAAGTCTCTCTTATCTGTTCTTCTTCTCGTGGTGAAACAGTATCCACGGATTACTACGCTTGAAGAAAGTAAAAATGGTCAGTTGGTCCATGGCCTTTGCCGAGTGTAAAACTATGGCGAATGGCCTCAGTGGTGTAGGCCTTTGCCGCGTCGATTGCATCGGCCATGGGTTTCCCTTTTGCAAGGTGTGCCGCGATGGCTGATGCCAGGGTGCAGCCGGTGCCATGAGTATTCTGAGTCTGGATATATTCGCCTTTATACATCCGAAAAAATCGACCATCGTAGAGGAGGTCCGTACCTGGTTGTTCGGGTAAGTGTCCGCCTTTAATTAACACATGTTGACAACCTAATTGATGAATGATTTTTGCCGCGGCTCGAACTTCGGCAAGAGTCTTAATCGTCATGCCAGATAACACTTCCGCTTCGTAAATATTAGGAGTGATCAGAGAAGCCTGAGGAAAAAGTTCGGCTTTAAGAGTAGATATCGCATCATCTTCAAGGAGCACGTGCCCACCTTTGGCCACCATAACCGGATCGACGACAAGATGCTCAATGTTTTGCATAGCCAGTTTATGGCTTACCGTCGTGATAATCTCTGGTGTGGCCAGCATGCCGGTTTTGATGGTCTTGACCGGGATGTCAGAAAAAATCGCATCAAGTTGAGCTTTAATGATTGCGTTGGGGAGGTGAAAGACAGACGAAACCCCACACGTGTTTTGGGCTGTAATTGAAGTAATGACCGACATGCCAAAGACGCCGTTTGCCGAAAGGGCTTTGAGATCGGCCTGAATGCCAGCGCCTCCACTCGGGTCGGATCCGGCGATAGTAAGAACGGATTTTTTCATGAATCCTCGAGTTCAGTACGAAGAAAAAAGTGGGTTAAAGTCTACCACGGTATTTCTATGGTATCAAAATGGAGAGGTTCCAAGACTTTGAAGCTCAAGCATGCTGTCCAGCAGGGAGAAAGGAAAATGAGCGTGAGTATGGAAATTTAGTCTTGACATAAGTTTGTAGATCTTTCATTGTATTCATATAGCTGACCTATGGGTTTCGCTTTTTCAACCCAATCGCGCCTTCATGGATCGTAACTTCCCCGCGAGCACATCTTCCCGCGCGCCTCTTGAAATACTTCGAAAGCAAATCGGAGATCTTCATCTGTCTCTTCGATTGTCTCTGAACCAGACGGCCTCTCCCATACAGCAGGAACTCGGCGGTCTGCAACAGCTGATAGACAAGGCAGTTCTTGGAGTGTACCGCAGTACTCTTGATGGAAGATTGGTGATGGCGAATATGGCTCTGGCCAGAATTTTTGGCTATGACTCTCCTGAAGACATGATGGATTCCGTGACGGATATTGGAACACAATTATATGTTGAGCCAGAGCGACGAAAAACTTGGTGTCTGTTCTTTCAGAATCAAGAAATGATAGGGCCTGTTTTGTGGCAGGGCTATCGAAACAAACATGAATTGTTGTGGCTTGAAGAACAATCCCGAGTGATACGCGATGACGATGGCCATATTTGGGGGTATGAAGGGATCGTGTTAGATGTGACGGAACGATACACCCAAGAGCCGTTGTCTCAGAATTTTGATCAGAAGGTCAAACTTGTTGAGGAAGCTGACAGCACTGATAGCGTCAAGGCGAATGAACACCTCCGTCAAGAACTTGCTGATGCCCAACAGATGATTGCGGCATTGCGTGAACAGCTAGATCGATTCCAAATTGCGACGATGGGCTCTCAGGAAGGTTTATGGGAAACCCGCCCATTGCCTAATCAACCCTGGGATTCGCCAGAGACTCCTACTTGGTATTCTTCGCAATTTATCGCGCTCTTAGGTTTTGAAGAACATGAGTTTCCTCCTTTTGAGGCATCATGGGCATCACGTATTCATCCCGAAGATCGTGACAGGGTTTTTCAGGCCATGAGGGATCACATTGAACATCATGTCCCATATGAAGTGGAATCGCGTCTCAAGACTAAGCAGGGCGAGTATCGCTGGTTTAAGGGGAAAGGCCAAGCGATTTTTGATAAACAGGGAACATTCATTCGGGGTGGAGGAACGATTAGTGATATTACCGAGCGAAAAAGGTCCGAAGAAGCCCTAGAAGCCATTATCAAGGGAACCGTCGTCCCCGGAAGCCGTGATTTTTTTCAGAATCTGGTTCGTCAATTGGCTCACACCCTTCAGGTCTCGATGGTTTTTTTAGCGGAACGAATCGAAGAGACGTTCCCAGTCGTTCGCGGGTTGGCCTTTTGGCATGGAGATCATTTTGAACAGAAATTTGAATATAATTGTCTTGAAGGACCTTGTGAGAAAGTGTTTAGCGGACATCCCGTGTATTTCCCTCAAGGGGTCCAAGAGTTGTTTCCTAAGAATCAGACGGTGAAAGTGCTAAACATTGAGGGCTATTGTGGAACACCGCTTTTCAATTCTGAGGGGGATATTGTTGGCAATTTGGCGATCATGGATCACAAGCCTCTGAGCATGAATGCACAAGACCAGTCATTATTGCAGGTATTTGCTGCCCGAGCTGGAGCTGAACTTGAACGGAAACGGGCACAAGAAGCGCTTCAAAAAAGTCAGGAACGTTATCGAGTCCTCTACGATGAAGCACCTCTTATGTATTTCACCGTTGATGCTCATCTCAGGATCTTATCGGTCAATAAATTTGGTGCTAATATGTTGGGGTATACCAATGAGGAACTAGTGGGGATGTCGGCGATGATAGTAGTTGATCCGGATGATCAAGAAATATTTTGCCGAGAGATTGAAGCGTGTTTTAACTCCATGAACCAGGCTTCTCAAAAGATTTTCCGAAAAGTCAAAAAAGATGGAACGCGGCTTTGGGTGCGAGAAACCTCCCGATCAATTGTCGGACCGAATCAACAACAGATGTTGTTACTCGCTTGCGAAGATATTACGGAACAAAAGCGTGTAGAAGGTGCCTTGGAGAAGAGTGAAAAACAGCTTCAACATACGCAAAAAATGGAAGCAATTGGAACCTTGGCCGGTGGTATTGCCCATGACTTCAATAATATTTTAGGTGCTATTTTGGGTTATTCAGAGCTTGCACTGGCACAGGCCAAGAAAGAGCCGAAGTTAATCTCCTATTTAGAGGAGGTCTTAACAGCCGGGAATCGAGCGAAAGAACTGGTCAAACAAATTTTGGCGTTTAGCAGGCGGTCTGACCATGAACGGGAAGCCGTTGATCTGAACGCGATAGTGCAAGAAGCCCTAAGTTTAGTGCGGGCGACTCTTCCAACCACGATTGAAATACGGTCGACCTTGGCCATGGACCCGGCAGTTGTCTTTGCCGATCCCACACAGATTCACCAAGTCATCATGAATCTGTGTGCGAATGCTGAACAGGCTATGCGAGAACATGGTGGACTGTTAATCCTGACGGTCACCTCGATTGAAGTGAGGGAGAACTCGACTCAAGCGTTTCCCGAGTTAAAGCCTGGCACCTACCTACAGCTTACCATTCAAGATTCTGGGAAAGGGATGCCCCGCCAAGTGTTGGAAAGGATTTTTGAACCATTTTTCACCACGAAGAGTTCAGGTGAAGGGACAGGTCTGGGTTTAGCCGTCGTGCACGGAATTATTGTGGGGCATGGAGGACATATTGCTGTTTCTAGTGTAGTTGGGCAAGGTGCTACGTTTACCATTTCACTTCCTCGGTTGGATGTTGTCCTTCCTGCTCAGAGTGTAAAGACGATGGAATGGCCTAAGGGAAGGGGTAAAGTCTTGTTTGTAGATGATGAAGAAGTGTTGGCTAGATGGGGAGAACAAGTTTTAACACATTTGGGCTATACTGTCGTCACCACAACGAATCCTCACGAAGCGGTTGAGCTCTTTCACAAACAGCCAGATCAGTTTGATGTGGTGGTGACGGATCAAACGATGCCGACGATGAGTGGAGAAGCCTTGGCAAAATCTTTGCTAGAGATTCGTCATGATATTCCTATTATTGTCTGTACTGGATTTAGCCACACGATGTCCGCCGAAAAAGCCAATCAACTTGGCCTCAAGGGATTTCTGATGAAGCCAGTCAATGGAGTGGTGCTCGCGAAAACCTTACAGAAGGTGTTGCAGGATCGTGCACGGCAATCAAGTACAAACGTTTGACTAAAAGTAGCAGTTGGATCACGAAAGTCTGCACAACCCCTTGTAAATGTGAAAATTGACTCA
>CBDUWS010000081.1:0-7178 GCA_965370985.1 uncultured bacterium | reverse complement strand
CAGAAATTCCCTCTCTCTATGCCCTTGAGGGTTTAACGTTCTGTTTAGCCCATTCTAATCTGAATACGTGAGCAAAATGGGTTGCGACTTGCTCTCGCACATGTGGCACATCCACTTGTTGATCAAGAATTTTCTCCATCGAGGTTATTACGCAATGTTCAATGCCACATGGGGATAGCAGCGCAAAAGGCTGAAGGTTCACGCTCACGTTGAGGGCAAAACCGTGCATCGTAATGCCTTTTGAAATGCGCACTCCAATGGAAGCGATCTTTTCTAGATGCCCCTTCCCGGTATTGATCCATACTCCCCGAAACGAATCATGCCGGCATCCCACAATTCCCCACTCTGCTAAGGTACCAATCAACACCTCTTCCAGTTTCTGCACATAGACCTTTGGGCCGGGGCAGAAGTTTCGCAATCGGAGAATCGGATACCCGATAATTTGTCCTGGGCCATGATAGGTGACCGATCCCCCACGATTCGTCTGATGCAGGGGAATTCCCTTGGCTTGCAATTTAGGCCAACATTGGCTCCCAATGTTGGAGCTTCGTGGCCCTCCCCAATGTCAGCACTGGTTAATGTACATCATTGATTTACTGTGACTTTTAAGCATTGCATTTTCAAAAAATAGAAATTAAACAGGAAAACCCAAGCGTATGAATAGTTCATACGCTGTGCTATTATAAGATTAATGTAGAAGGAGGTTGTGGCATGATCCGTAAAACCATTGCGATACCGGATGACATGGGCACGTGGGTGTACGAGCGCATACAGTCCGGTCAGTACAACAATGAAAGTGAATATTTCCGTGATCTTGTACGCCGCGATCAGGAACGGCAGGAAGCCATTTCTCAAATACGGCAGATGCTCGATGAAGGAGAGGCCAGCGGTATCAGTCCGCGTACCGTGCCGGATATCATGAATAACGTGGAAGAACGACTGCGAAACGATGGCCGATTACCAGCTCACGAATAGCGCCGAAAGAGCCATCGACACGATTTATGAATATTCTATTCTCACCTTTGGTCTGGAACAAGCCAAAGCCTATGTGCAGGGATTGCATGCGTGTTTTTCTACGCTAGCTGACAGTCCAGGACTGGGCCGGGATGTTTCTGAGATGAAAGCCGGTTATCGTCGACACGTCTATGAACGACATGCGGTATATTACAACATAACCAAAACGGGCATTCTCATTACCCGCATTTTAGGACCGGGACAAGACCCCGCCAAACATCTTCTGTAAACATTCATGGATATGGATAAGGAAGCCAGGAGACTCGTTTAGAGAAGGGCCATGAAGATGGTTCCAGGGTAAGTGGGCCTCTTAACGCCGCTGGACGAGTGGCAAGTCTATTGAGTGCAGCTATGTCTCGAAGAGAGATTCTCGACTTTTGTTGGGTTATACCCGTTTCTGTTCAGCCCATTCTAATCTGAACACGTGAGCAAAATGGGTCGCGACTTGCTCTCGCACCTGTGGTACATCTACTTGTTGATCGAGAATTTTCTCCATCGAGGTCATTACGCAATGTTCAATGCCACATGGGGATAGCAGCGCAAAAGGCTGAAGGTTCACGCTCACGTTGAGGGCAAAACCGTGCATCGTAATGCCTTTTGAAATGCGCACTCCAATGGAAGCGATCTTTTCTAGATGCCCCTTCCCGGTATTGATCCATACTCCCCGAAACGAATCATGCCGGCATCCCACAATTCCCCACTCTGCTAAGGTACCAATCAACACCTCTTCCAGTTTCTGCACATAGACCTTTGGGCCGGGGCAGAAGTTTCGCAATCGGAGAATCGGATACCCGATAATTTGTCCTGGGCCATGATAGGTGACCGATCCCCCACGATTCGTCTGATGCAGATGTATCCCTTGGCTTTCCAGTTCCGTCCAATGTGGCTCCCAATGTTCGGGCTTCGTCGTCCGGCCCAAGGTTAACACCGGTTCATGTTCCGTGAGGATTAGGGTGTCAAGCTGCCGGTCTTCGCTGGTTTCAATAACTAGCGCCTGTTGGAGTTCTAGGGATTTGCCAAACGTCAAGAAAGGTATGGAAAGGAGATTTCCTGGTTGGCGTGGGTTCTGTGGCACGGTAGGTCAAGAGAAGAATTCCCGTTAGCATGGAGAAGCTTGGGAATCAGTTGGAATGCGCAAGGCCTGTAAGATTGGCGGAGGAATGCGTTTGATTTTGCCATGGGAATCCACAACCACGAGGGTGGCAGATCCTTCTACAACAAGGCGTTGGCTCGAGCGTTCTCGAATACGATGAGAAAAGGACATAGCGATGCGACGGTTGGCTTCGACTCTTGTCTCCACAACTAACGTTTCGCCATACATGGCAGCAGACCGATAGGCCAGTTCCACTTTAGTCACGCGAAATTCCGTCCCTTGTTGAATGAGTCCACTGACCGATAGGCCATGTTCTTCGAGGAAGTGCGTCCGCGCGCGCTCAAAATATTTGAGATAGTTCGCATAGTAGACGACGCCTCCGCAATCGGTGTCTTCATAATAAATCCGCACTTCCATTGAATGTGGTCGATCCATTTAAAAATTCAATGAGGGAAAGACCGGAAGGTCTGATGCTACGGTACCGGTCAGTTTCATCGTCAGCTCATACAGTTGGTGGAACCGTTCGCCTTTCAACGGTTCAAAACCATAGCCAAGAACGGCATGATCAGCTGCATCAAACAACGATTTCATTTTTGGCCATTCGGTCACAAAACGTTGGCCCATGGGATCACCTAATCCTGCCAACACCTGAAACTGTGCCTGTAGCGGCAGGCGATATTTTCCGTCGATCTCGTTGAGATAGCGAGTACGACAGGTGTCTTGTAAGTCTTTGGGTAGTTGCTCGACAGTGATATCCCAACTTTTCAATTTGAAGCGATTGGATAATTGTGTTTGGGCAGCAGCTTCTAACCCGCGCAACAGTACCCGGGTTGCCATTTCTAAGTCTCGTCCCCGGTCACCCCGTCGTTTCGCCCAGGCTAACAGATCAAGAGCGAGCGATGGCTTGATTTCCTTGGCATCCAAAACGAGGGATTCCAGAAATCGCATGTTGCCTTTGAGCGTGTTAATGACACGCTCCATTCCCGGCGGCCCACCCCACACGGAAGCGAGTTCCAAGGCCTTGATGCCGCTTTTGAGTTTTTCCCACGCGAGGCGATACAGCAGTTGTTCCCAAAGGCCATAGCCTTTTGCAATGTCCGCCAAGGCTCGATAAAATGGCTTCAAGCCTCCGCTGATGCGGTATTCCAATGTGTGAAAAGCGCGTGCGGCAGCTTCATACCAGCCATGGTTGAACAAATCGCAGGCTTCTTTGCGCAGTCGTGGCGCCTCTTCATCCCAAGGATTTTCTGAGATGCCCGGCTGAGGAGAAGAACCTGATGTTTCTTCTTGAGGGAGATTGGCGGGGATCAGCCACACTTGCGTGGAAAACGGAAATCCCACTAACGTCATAGCCGAGGCCATGGCAGGAGAGGCGCCTGTTAAATCAATGGCCAGTTCACCCGGCGCCACGTTCCATATTGTCAAAAGAGGACCTAAGGCTTGTGCCAAGGCTTTATGGCATGCAGGAAAGCTTTCAGTATCAGGCGTGAGGATCCAATCCCAGCGTTGAGGCATTTGAGAGAGGGCGGGGTGTACGTCGGATTCCACCACATGCTTGCAAGACTCTTGAAGAAAAAAACAGACCATCTCGGGCTGGAGTCGTTGCAAGATAGAGATCGTAGGAGTGGGATCGGTTTGGACGGCCAGAAGGAGTGCTTTGGTAGGCAGGTAGGCACTCACAATGGCTGAACTATATCATCGGCCGGGCAGACCGGCAAGGAGCTGGCCAATCAGTTGCAAATGTTGTGGAGAATGATGAGGCAGCAGGACTAACGAGGATGAGCCTCACCGATGCGAACTTGCCAAGTCGGCTAAACTCCCCTCTTTGACAAAGAGGGGTGGGGGGAGATTTTCCCTCTGCCTATCGAGGGCGTAGTGCGCACCTGGACCCGCTTCAAATCCCCCCTGCCCCCCTTTGCGAAAGGGGGAGTGTCCTCAAACCTCCTCATCATCGTTGGCGCATACATTGACCAAGGTGGTCTTACTCCACCAAAATTGCGATTGATCCGAACTGGACAACGGAGCAAAGCCCTACGAGGAATGTTCCATTCTGTAAGTATGTGATATTTTGTGCCCATCCTGATAGAATCCGCTACCATGGACATTAAGTCTGTTATTGCGGCGTTCGAAACGAGTGCGGATGTCAAAAATGAGTTCATTCGCACGCATGCCGAGCGCCTTGTGGAAGTGGGGCAACTGCTGATCCGGGCATTCCGCGAAGGCAAAAAAGTCATGCTCTTTGGAAATGGCGGCAGTGCCACTGATGCCTCGCATATTGCCGCAGAATTTGTCGGCCGGTACCGCCGTGATCGAGATCCCCTGCCCGCCCTTGCACTGGGAACAGACATGGCCGCTCTGACGTGTATTGCGAATGATTACGACTTTACCGAAATTTTCTCCCGGCAAGTTCTGGCACATGGCCGAAAGGGCGATGTGGCCATCGCAATCAGCACCAGCGGAAACTCGTTAAACGTCATTCGTGGCGTGGAAGCCGCTCATGATCGGGGTTTAGTGACCGTGGGCTGGACCGGTGCAACCGGCGGTAAGCTGACGGATCTCGTTGATTACTGTTTCTGTGTTCCTTCCTCGGTCACGGCTCGTATTCAAGAATGCCATATCACACTCGGGCATGTGTTGTGCGAATTGATTGAAGAGCGACTCTTTGGCGACCAGGACTAACCCATCTCCTTCCTCGATCGGGCCCAAGCTGAATCTTGCTCGGCTTCGCACCTATCCCCTTCGCACACGGCATTCCAAAGTCAAGATGACCGATGGGGCTACGCCCTGGCGCCGCGGCAGCTCGTTTCAGAAATTTCTTGAAACCCTTCCGGATATTTTGGCCGGGCAGACATTTAAGGCCGTGGTCTCGGCGATTGTCACTGCACGCCAACACGGGAAGCCGGTGATCCTGGGAATGGGCGCGCATCCCACGAAAGTGGGCCTCAATCCCATCCTCGTCGATCTGATGCGTAAAGACGTGATCACGGCTGTGGCGATGAACGGCGCGGTTGTGATTCATGACTTTGAATTAGCTTATCAAGGACACACGTCGGAAGAAGTCGAAGCCGAAATTGATTCCGGACGGTTTGGAATGGCAGAAGACACGGGCCGTATTCTGAATGAAGCGATTGTCACAGGATGGCAAAAGGGTTTGGGGGTTGGCGAAGCCGTAGGTCGCTATATCACCTCGCATCCCAAACAGTTTCCGCACCGGCGTTCGAGTCTTCTCGCGGCGGGAGTGCAATTGGGCTTGCCGGTGACCGTGCATGTGGCTATTGGGACCGACATCATTCATATGCATCCCAGCGCCAATGGAGAAGCGATCGGCGGCGGCTCATTGCTAGATTTTCGCAAACTGGCGGCGGTGGTCTCGCAAATGGAAGGTGGGGTCTATATCAATCTGGGGTCGGCGGTGTTCATGCCGGAAGTCTTTTTAAAAACGGTCACCCTAGGACGAAATCTCGGACGCGCGCTCAAACGCATCACGACCGTCAACATGGATTTTCTTCCGCACTATCGCCCCTTAACCAACGTTGTCAAACGTCCGACGCAGAAAGGCGGGAAAGGCTATAATCTGATCGGCCATCATGAACTGATGGTTCCCTTGTTGGCCGCCGCCGTGCTTGAAGGGATCAGACGATGAAATTAGTCGACGTCTTTATAGACTTGCAACGAGCCGATGTGGGCTCACCAGAGGAGACCCATGAAAAAGAAAATTCTGATTGTCGATGATCAGCCGGACATTGTGCTAATGCTCACCGATCGCTTAAACGCGCTGGGCTATGAAACCGTCTCGGCGTCAAATGGCAAAGAAGCGTTGGAACAACTCGATCAACAGTTTCCCCATCTCATGTTGCTGGATTTAGAAATGCCAGAAATGAATGGCATGGAAGTGCTTCAGGAGTTGGGAAAACAGAATGCCAAGAAGAATGGGGAGAGTGAGCCGCAGAGATTTGGCGGAGGAGAAACTCTGCCCTTGCCGGTCGTCGTGATGACGGCGCATGGAACCATCTCCAAAGCGGTAGAGGCGATGAAAGCCGGGGCCTACGATTTCCTCACGAAGCCCATTGAAGTGGATCACCTGTCGCTGGTGTTCAAAAAAGTCCTGGCGCGGGAGGCCTTGGGTCGGCAGGTGGCGTCATTACGGACAGAGGTCGAAAGCCGCTATAGCCAAATCGTGGGAGAGAGTCCACAGATTAGTTCCACGGTGCAACTGGCCAAACGAGCTGCCGAGGCGAATGCCACGGTGTTGCTATTGGGAGAAAGCGGGACCGGGAAAGAGCTCTTTTCCCGTTCGATTCACCGCTGGAGTGACCGGGGTGAGATGCCGTTCAGTATCATTAACTGTGTGGCCCTGAACGAAACACTTCTTGAAAATGAACTCTTCGGCCATGAAAAAGGCGCCTTCACAGGAGCTGACACACTGCAAAAAGGGAAGATTGAAGTGGCAGATGGCGGCACTGTCTTTCTGGATGAAATCGGCGATATGCCGTTAAGCCTACAAGCCAAATTATTGCGAGTGTTGCAAGATCACGAATTTCCTCGTGTGGGTGGTACGCGCCTGGTTCGCGTCAACATTCGTGTCATTGCGGCGACCAATAAAGATCTGAAGCAAGGCGTCAAAGCCGGGACCTTTCGAGAAGATCTCTACTTTCGTCTCAATGTCGTGAATTTATCGTTACCGCCACTGCGCGACCGCCCGGAAGATATCATTCCCCTCGCCGAGCATTTTTTAGGTCGCCATGTTCGGGAAATGAAACGGCGTAAACGAAATTTTTCCAAAGCCGCCATTGAGACCATGCGCCGCTATTCATGGCCCGGCAACATTCGAGAACTCGACAATGCGATTGCCCGCGCGGTCGTCTTAGGCGTAGACGAAGAAATAACCACAGAACTGCTCGGAATCGGTGGGAGCCAAGACGATCCGGAAACACTGGATAATCTTCCCTACCACGATGCCATCGAGCGATTTAGTACGCATATCTTGGAGAAGGCCCTGCGCCGCAGTAACTGGAACCAATCGAAAGCGGCTGAACTGCTGAGCCTCCAACGCACCTACCTCTCTCGCCTT
>CBDUWS010000080.1:0-7190 GCA_965370985.1 uncultured bacterium | reverse complement strand
ATCTTCAGAGTTGGATTTCACCGTCACGGCTTTATCTGGCCAGAGCCTGCTCTTGAACTAACGGATTGAGAAATTTCCGCATACGTGGGTTGAATATATCGAGGCGTACAGCCTTCTGGTAGGATGTGACCCTTTTCCAGTAATACCCGTCCTGCACGACCAACGCCTTTGGCTGATGGCCATATGGCATCAGAAGGCCCTTCTACAACTGAGTCATTATGAGACCTGAGACATTCCTGATTTCGTATCCACCCATCTCCCAGCACAATGGTCGGTTCGGATAATCCCGTACAGACATCTGTCAATTTCCCGATTTGGTCCGTTTTCATAGCAACCACTTGGTTTTCCTGCCATCGAAAAATCCCCCAATACACCATTTCTTCACGAATCGCCACCGTACTTAAAATAGGCAGACCTGAACCTGGCAGATTCCAAGCCAAACCTTCTAAGGTTGAGACTCCAACTAATGGAATGCCCAGGGCTAATCGAAATGCCGTCATGGTGGCTAACCCAACCCGTAACCCCGTAAATGTCCCAGGCCCGATGGAAACGGCCAACCCCTCAATGTCAGTAACATTCAACGAAGCTAATCCTAGAAGCTGATGGATGGTAGGTATAATCTGCGTGGTCAGAGAACGACTGGAATCAGTTTCCAAATAACCTAGTAGTTCTTGGTCCTTAAAAATGGCTATGCTCTGGTGCGAAGTAGCCGCTTCAAGCGCTAAGACAACCATAGCCCAACCTGACTCCTTGGCTCTTTAGGGACTTGGGAAATACCAATACACCACCTCACTTCCATCTTAAGGCCACCTTTGATCGATTCTCATTCACAACATCCTCAAAATAGTACAACTATTCCTGCGGTTTTGCTCAATCAAATCGACCAAATCTGACCTCAATCTGAAAGCGATCTAGGTATATTGGAATTTTCCAAGTCCCTTATCACTTTCATCGCAAAACATTGTGGCCTTCCACTAAACCGCGTTGAGAACAAACTCTTGAAAACGCAGCGTAATCGAGCCTCCGATTGAACGATGGTCCGTGGCTTTGACCACAAAGGGCAATCGAATGGGCCCTTGCCCAGAGGCAGACAGTGCAACCACATCCCGATAATCTTCGCACTCCACAGATACCACTACCTCATCATCATATGACTGTCGATACTCAATCGATGTCAATTCCAATGTCTGAGCATCAACCCAGGTACGAACGATAAAATCTTCTTGAGCCGTGCTGTCATCAGAACGAACGTCCATCATATCAAGACGATAATGCGTGGCGTCTTTCAGGACACGAATCTCTGCGCTTGATAACCCGGCAATTTTCCCTAACACAGCATCAAGCGCTCGAATACTCAGTTGAACCGTTTGATCCCATTCCGTTTGAACAGACCCGCCATTTACTTGCCCTGTAATCATTTGGTTCTCAGCAGGAAAATAGAGTTCGTAAGAGTTCCCTTCCCGATGAAACTCCATCATGGGCACACCGAACCGTAAAAACCCTCGTAAATGCACTTGATCAGGGCTGTCATAGGACATCATCCCATTAAACCGTTGAGAGAACAGAAGGCCGGAAACGGATGCCTGGAATAAACCACGAAGCGTACGGATGGTGGATTCCTTTTGGCGCAACGATTCAAGCACGTAGCGTCTTTGATCGTCAGGAACCGCTGAGTAGGACCCCTGAAGTAAGCCTGCACATCCTGTGAGCAACAGCAATAATGCTATACACAAGCCTTTAAGAAAACATGGACTCTGTTGAGGTTTGTGCAAAGCCATCGCGTTATGCCACAGGAGAAGAGACCGCTTCCCACAAGTCCCCAATTTCTCGAATACCTAAAACGTCTATTCCTTCAAGGGGCTTCCATTGCTCAAGATTTGCTTCAGGCACGACACATCGCGTAAATCCCAATTTCATGGCTTCTCGAATTCGAAGATCCGCATGTTGCACGGGTCGAACCTCTCCACCTAACCCAACCTCACCCATGACAACAAGCCGAGAATCCAATCCTGTCTCGCGAAAACTGGACAATACGGCACAGACAATCCCCATATCCACCGTCGGTTCATCGATCCGCAATCCCCCGACGACGTTGACATAGACATCATGCCCGGTGAAATGAAGTCCTAGCCGCTTTTCCATCACGGCTAATAATAAAGATACACGATTTCCCTCCACGCCCTTGGCCATCCGCTTGGGCATGGGATAACTGGTTTCAGATACGAGGGCTTGTAATTCCACTAATAATGGACGTGACCCTTCCACACTTGAGACGACGACAGATCCGGCACTTGTCCCGATTCGCCCGGTCAAGAACATGGCTGAAGGATTATCAACCTCTATGAGGCCTTCATCCTTCATTTCAAACACGCCGATCTCATTGGTTGGTCCAAACCGATTCTTGACCGCGCGTAAGATGCGATAGCTTTGGCCTTTATCGCCTTCAAAATACAACACCGTATCCACAATATGTTCCAATAAGCGCGGTCCCGCTATCACCCCTTCTTTGGTCACATGCCCAATAATAAATACCGGCACATTCGTTCGCTTGGCAAACCACATGAGTCGACAGCCAACTTCCTGGACCTGGCTAACGCTGCCAGGAGCAGAAGTCAGTTCACTGGTAAAAACGGTTTGTATGGAATCCACTACCATCACTCGAGGGTTTACGGTTTCAGCCACACGAAAAATTTCTTCGAGTGACGTGGCCCCCACAACATAGAGATTGGGAGAATGAATGCCTAAACGGTCAGCTCGCATTTTAATTTGTTGTGGGGACTCTTCACCCGAGACATACAACCCGACTTCCCCGGTCTTATCCAACGAATTGAGGGTTTGAAGCAATAACGTGGTCTTCCCGATACCTGGATCTCCACCGATTAACACCACCGACCCAGGCACGACACCCCCGCCCAGCACTCGATTCAATTCTTCAATCCCGGACTGAAGGCGAAATTCCTGTGTCTGAGTAATGGCCCCAATAGGCACGGCCTCAGGTATCCCCTCAGACATTGTGCGTTGTGGCAATGCCGAAGCATCTCGTTCAACTTCCTCTCGCAACGAATTCCATTGGGCACATTCCGGACAGCGGCCGCTCCAGCGAATACCCTGGTAGCCACATTCCTGACAGACAAATCGGGTTTTAGGTCGTGCGGCTTTCATAAATGGTTTCTGTGTCGTAACGATACCAGCGCTTAAAGATGTCGTCGAACACGGGACCAATCATTCAGAATGATGGCTCGCCGTGGGAACCGTTCATCTGTGTCTGGGCGAGGTAAAATGATGGTTTGCAAACGGTTTTTGACCAACGCCTCCGCAAAGTCCGCCGTTTGCCCGATTCCGCCGCTGATGTTTTCCCACCCTTCTTCCTTTAACGTCAGTAACAAATCATGTAAAGACGTTGCGGTTTTGGGGAGAATCCTAATCATACCTGGAGGAAACTGCTGCTTGCGAAGCCAGGACTGAATGGCTTCAAGACGCCCTCTACCCGTTTGATCCAGATACACAAGATTATAGTAAAACTTCGACAACTTACTTAATTCAGCAGGTGCGGCGGCATGGGGTTCACCAAGGATCAATCCAGGATCTGGAAAGAGCTCAGGCGGTGGGGGCTCGGTATCAAGCTCTCCTTCTACCAGCACTGCCAAATCAATCAGTAAAATGGGGCGCCGACGCTCCCAAGACAATAAGACACCGAGTCCCTCAACCACCTCTGCCTTGGCCGCTGTCGCCCACCTCGCGCGCAACTCCAAATTCCCTCGCATTTTCGGAGCAAACTCCAGCCGTGCCCAACCCTCGGAATCCGTTGTGACCTTCCCAAGCGCACGCCCTTGAATAAAGAACTCCACCGGCTCTTTTGCCATTCCTTGCTCACCTTCTGGCCGTTGTTCAGTCAGACGTGCTTGCAATTGCACGGGCTTGCTTGGAAACGTCAAAGCATCGGTTACATAGAGTACAACAGATCGTTCCTCAGAACCGCCCACTGCTGGCAGCGCCACACATAGACCAGCAAGAGCACCAATAACGAGAACCCATTTACCTCTTCGCTTCATACACCATATATTTCCTCTTCTATAACTCAAAAGTTAAAAGAGTCCTCTGCCTCGTTTTCCAAAGGAAAACGCATCGACCCCTGCAAAAATGGCAAACTGAATATAAAACAACCAGCCCATTGGCCAGAAAAATTTTGAAATGACAATCATTAGTATGGCACAGATGAGAAACACGGTGCCCCGCTTCACACCCAAATACCAATGGCCCATTCCGGGCAAAACTGAGAGACAAGCTGCCCCAATTCCATTGAGCATTTTTTCGCGTTCATTCATCAGAACCCACCCCTTGCTTGCTGCGTTCCGTAGGGCGCAACCGTTGCAAACAATACCATGCCCCCCAGTAGAGTGCTAGAGACGATACGATTCACCGCGAAATAGCGACACGTGATACGGATAAAACACGGGTAAAGAAGAACCTACGTGGCAGGATGAGAATTACCCAAGCTTTCGCTTACGCAATTCTTCTTCAAACGTTTTTTGATAGAGCACATCCCATTCTTGCGAACCTTCGGGAATAGGGCGGGAATAGGATTCCAAACGACGCCGAACGTGTTGATCTAACTCTGCTTCGACTTTCATATGTTCGGCAATCACACGTTTGACCTCACGAAGGGATTGCGTTTGATCACCGACCAAACTGGTTTGGGCCATGCCCTTTAAACTTCCCAAGATCACATGGGACAAATGCATCTGTTTTTCGTCACTAAGAAGTAGGGACATAATATGTGCTCAAACTGTGAAGGACTATAAAACAATATCACGTTCTTTAATGAGTTTTTTCTTGACCATTGAAAACATTTTTTGATAGTCGGCCCGCCCTGCGGCGAATTCTCGGTCAAACTGCTTGAGCATTTCCCGAACATCCGCGTTGAGCCGATCTTCCACTTGCAATTCTGTGGTAATGGCGGCCTCCAATTGCTGAACGACAAGATCTGTCTTCCCTTGAATCTGCAAAAGTCCCTGAGCTTCCAAACGCTCTATCACCGTTGCGGCCATTTGATGAATACGGATGGTATTAAGTCGCATCACGTTCCTTCAGGAAGTAATTCGACCTGCATGGTCGCTGCACCCATAGCCTGCTGTAAGACTTTTGCATCACCCTCTATTTTTCCAATCACATTTACTCGATCGGCCGGGACGGGATCCTCCCCCAAGCTCATAGGCGTTCGTCCAAAAAATACAGCAAGCATTTCCCCCATTCCCCAAAAGGCCACGTCTCCCACTTTCACTTGATTTTTGGCTGTTTCCCGATAATCTTTGACGCCCGGCACTTTGCAATAAAACTCTTCCCCCCATTGATTCACTGGGGCATTGATGGGAAGAGCATCAAGAATCGCTTGAGCCGTGCGGTTTGGCTTCAACTCAGCGATCACCTGAATGCCCCCAATAGTGATTTTGATTTTTTGTGCACGAAATTCCATAGAGCCTCTATTTTCATTTGACAGATAGGTTACGATGAAGGACAGCCGAATGTAGCTTGTCCTCTTAATGAAATCAAGGCTAGAATACTGCGCCCGCCTCACAAGATCTTATGTTGCATTCGACTTTCATCTTTTTACAAGGTATTGGGGAATCCACCGAACGCCTTCTCTGGGAGGCGGGGATCACCAGTTGGGAGACCTTTCTTCAAAATACCACGATTCCTCATATTTCCGCTTCTCGCAAAACCCTGTATGATACGATCCTGGAAGAAGCCAGAAACCAATGGTACCAACAAAATTCACGGTATTTTGCAAAAACGTTGAAGGCCAGGGACCACTGGCGACTGTATCCCCATTTTCGTTCCAATACGGCCTTTTTGGACATTGAAACCACTGGACTCCCTTCCCCCCATGGTGAAATTACGGTTGTCGGCATTTACGGTCGAGGGCACATGACCACGCTTATTCAGGGCGAGAGTCTTTCGGAATATCGCCTACAGGATGAACTGGCTTCATACGATTTATTGGTCACATTTTTCGGATCAGGGTTTGATTTGCCTTTTCTGAAAACCACCTTTCCTCACCTCATACTCGATCATCCTCATCTGGATTTGTGCTTTGCCGCCAGAAGACTCGGGTTTAAAGGTGGGCTGAAATCTATTGAACACGAGCTGGGATGCAACCGAGCCACATCCCTAGAAGGCTTAACTGGATGGGACGCTGTTCGCCTCTGGGAAGAATGGCAAGACGGGAATACAGCATCCAGAGATTTATTAATTGAATACAACGAAGCCGACTGCAAAAACTTGGAACCGTTAGCCGATCTGATCTGTGATCGGATGGTCCGGGAATATGGTCCACCTGAAAAGGTCGCCATCGGGTCATGAGCAATCCACCGCCCAAAAAATGGCTGGGTGTGGGACTCACCGATATTGGTCGAGTCCGCAAGCTCAATCAGGATGCCTTTTCCCTAGATAATGATCGTCAGCTTTGGGTATTGGCCGATGGAATGGGCGGACATGCGGGTGGCGAAGTTGCCAGCCAAATTGCGGTCGACACCATTCCCCAGGAATTCCAGCGACTGCTGGCTGCCGAACCTTCCCCATCCCCGACCGCCGCTACCCTTGAAACCTTGTTAACCCAGGCCATCGAAACGGCCAACCAACGTATCTGCGAACAGTCCAGCCAAAATGACGAAATTAAAGGGATGGGCACCACGATTGTGGTCGTGGCCCTCACCCAGATTCACGACACAAGCCAGGCCGTCATCGCCCATTCCGGAGATAGCCGTGCGTATGTTTTGAGAAATGGAAGCTTATCTCTCTGGACAAGAGATCACACCCTCATGGAAGAACGGCTTGCGCTCAACCTCATTACCCCTGAACAAGTGCGCACCCACCCGCTGCGTCATGTGTTAACAAAAGCACTGGGCATTGATCTGCAAGCCTATCCTACCGTGCAGACCTATTCGCTGGAATCAACAGATCTTCTGTTATTGTGCTCGGATGGCCTGACTAAAATGCTCACCGATCCGGAGATTCAAACCCTCGTACTCAAGGAAGCTCCAAACCTGGACCGGATTAAAAACACACTTGTCGCGACAGCAAACCGATTGGGGGGTGAGGATAATACGACGGTGGTGGTGATTGGGTCAGACTCTGACGCAACCTTGATAGATCTATAATACTCCCCTTTTTATGCTTGGGAATAAAATTTC
>CBDUWS010000079.1:0-7196 GCA_965370985.1 uncultured bacterium | reverse complement strand
GACCGCTTAGACACTTTTTCAGCCGATTCTTCCTAAGTCCGACAGGCTCCTAGTGCGACGGGATAAGAGAAAAAATGATATAGGGAGTTTCGAGGGGATGTTTATGGGCGTAGTCGGATGTTACGAACCACCTGCCCTGGTTTTCCAAACGGACCTTTTGTTTCGCCGTTAAGTCGTATAACCACTCCTGCCGCATTCCCGAGTGTCACCAGAAACTGCTTGTTGGCTTTCCAGGTGATACGTTGCCCGGGCTGCAAAAGGGCTTCGTTCGGAGCTTGCTTGTCTGATTGGACCACCACCCAGGTTAATTGTGTGGCTTCGATCTCAAGAGTATGAGATCCATCAGCAGGTATCTCTACGCCTGGCGGCGCGGGAGCTGTTGGTGGGATAGTTTCAACGGGAGGGGATCTTATGGGCTTGGGCGTTGGTACGGCCGGAACAGAAATCGGAGAAGAGGGCGGAGTTGGCACAGAATCAACAGGTGTCACAGGCGCTATGCTTTCTTGGGGATCGGATAGCGGGGGTATTGGTTCCTGTGTCGTTTCAGCGGGAGATGAAATTTCTGGTTCAGATATGGCGATAGGTGTTTCTTGTTGTTTGGGAAGCCCATACCAAACAGCTCCGGCGGCTATGACGACGAGGGCAGCGACAACAAGATTCCAGTGTATGCTCGGCCGAGGTGCAGCTTCCAACTTTACTTGCGTATGAGGTTGAGGTTGTTCCGGCTGGCTCTGGTCGTAAAAAGTCCCGGATGTTTCGAGGAAACCTTGAAGGGCTTCTTCTTCGTCTAAACCTAAGGCCTTAGCATAGGACCGTACGAATCCTTTGGCGAATACTTTGGCTGGAAGATTCGCAAAATCTTCTGATTCCAGGGCTCGAAGATGCGTTTCTTGAATCCGGGTTTGGGAGGCGATCTGTTCTAAGGAGAGTTTCTTTTTCTCTCGTGCCTTTTTGAGATATTTTCCGAAGGGCTCCATATAGTTACCTGAACGTGGGGTTGCTTTTAAGATCTACGACAAGGCTTCAAAATGGGTGAGTTTTTTAAATGATTGATAGCGGGAATCAATCTCTTCTCTGGTCAACCGCTTCAAGCGATCAAGACTGAATTCTTCCACATTGAATGAAGCCATGACGCTGCCAAAGATAATGGCTTGCCGAAGTCCGACCTCTGAATAATTCCCTGATGCGGAGAGGTACCCCATGAAGCCTCCCGCAAACGTGTCGCCTGCTCCTGTGGGATCTTTCACGGTTTCTAAAGGATAAGCGGGTGCCCCGAAGATTCCGTCTTGATGAAACATTAAGACGCCATATTCTCCTCGTTTAATGATCAATGTCTTAGGGCCTTTCGATAAAATCCGTTTGGCCACTTGGACCAAATTGGCGTCTTCTCCCAGAGCTCTGGCTTCCCCATCATTTATGACGAGGACATCGACGGATTCCAGTACTTTCCATAAGGCATCCCGTTTGCCTTCGATCCAAAAATTCATGGTATCGCAGGCCACGATAGAGGGCCGTGTCACTTTATTGAGGACATCGAGTTGCAATTCCGGATCGATGTTGCCCAGAAACAAGGCAGACGGAGTGGTGTAGCGATCCGGAATTTTCGGGCGAAATGTTTCCAACACGTTGAGATGGGTTTCCAGCGTCTGGGCTTCGTTCAGTTGGTAGGAATATTCTCCTTTCCAGCGAAAGGTCTTCCCGGGACGATGCTCTAATCCTTCTAGATTAATTCCCCGACTTCGCAGAAATTCAAGATGTTCTTCTGGAAAGTCTTCGCCGACAACCGCAATTAAATTAACGTCGGTGAAGAAACTGGCCGATGTTGAAAAATAAGTGGCCGAGCCCCCCAAGACATTGGATACTTCACCAAACGGAGTGCGTACTGAATCAAAGGCCACGGAACCTACGACTAACAAATTCCCCATGATGATTACCTTTTCTTGGTTTGACGAGTGGTCGGTAATTGGCGCTGTAACAGGACTTTATAGCGTTTTCGCAGAGTCGGGCTGATCCAGGCCAGTGGAGTAATGACGGCATGCTCTAAGGCAGTCTGACATGGACATGGACCAAGATCTTTTGCCAGTTTTAACGCATGATGTAGCACCTGTTTGGCCGTTTCGACGTTTTTGCGCATGATGGCCAATATGGCGCCGACCGACACGTCGTCTTCCGTTTCATGCCAACAGTCATAATCCGTCACCAATGCTAATGTTGCATAACACAGTTCGGCTTCTCGTGCGAGTTTGGCTTCAGGAATATTGGTCATGCCAATAACATCCACTCCCCATTTTCGGTAGAGCCGGGACTCAGCTCGAGTAGAAAATTGCGGCCCTTCAATGCAGAGGTAGGTTCCAGGGCGATGGACTTTGACTGAAACCTTCTGACTCGATTTCCACAAAATTGAGGACAAGGTGGTGCAAATGGGATCAGCAAAGGCCACGTGGGCCACAATGCCTTGGTCAAAAAACGTATTGAGACGTTGGGTGGTCCGATCAAGGAATTGATCCGGCAGAACGAAATCACCAGGCCGTATGCTCTCTTTCATACTCCCGACTGCACTCACGGAAAAAACACGGGAAACTCCCAGAGATTTCAGCGCGTGAATATTGGCGCGGTAATTAATGCCGGAGGGTAGTGTTCGATGTCCTCGACCATGCCGTGCCAAAAACGCGATGTTTAATCCTTCAAATGATCCCAGCATGATGGAATCCGAGGGCTTGCCGAAGGGAGTGGTGACCTTAATTTCTTTAATCTGCGTGAGACCCTCCATGTGATAGAGACCGCTTCCGCCGATGATGGCGACTTCAGCTTTTGGTTTCCGGACTTTCGTATTCGAGGGCACCGTGGCATCTCCTTATGGGGTATGAGATCTGATTCTTAGGAGCATCTCGATTGGCCTGTCTTTTCAGGGAGGTTTTCTGTTCGATGGGTTTTGGCCCTGTCAGGAATAGCCTGGGATGTTTTGAATGCACAGAGAAAACCGTCGATCGTTTTCAAGATACGTGTTGCGGTTCCCGCCGGGCTTTCTGATTCCTCCAGTGTGAGCCATTGAATGCCCGGTTCCTTTCGGAACCATGTCATCTGCCGTTTGGCGAAGTGTCGGGTATCGCGTTTCAACAATCGCACGGCTTCGTCATAGGAATACTCTCCCGCCAGATATCCGGAAAATTGTCGATAGCCTAACCCCTTCATCGATCCTAAGGTTCGGGAATAGCCCCGTTGCATGAGCTGTTGGGTTTCTTGCACCAAACCTTTTTCGATTTCCCATTCCACACGCGTTTCAATGCGGCGGTAGAGAGTTTGACGATCCATGGTGAGGCCAATGAGTAAGAAGGGATAGGGGGTTTCTTGAAATTGATGTTGTTGCTGCACTTTTGAAAAAGGTATTCCAAGCGTTTGATACACTTCCAGTGCCCTGAGCACTTTGGGCTGGTCGTTGGGATGCAGGCGTCGCGCGAGATCGGGGTCGACCTGCTGCAATTTTTCATGCAAAAACGGCCATCCTCGTTCCGTGGCTTCTTGCGTCAACGCATCGCGAAGAGACCAATTTGCTGGTGGTCCAGGACATAGTCCCCTCAACAAGCCCCGGATATAAAGCCCGGTTCCACCAACGACCAATGGAAGAAGACCCTGGCTATGCAACCGAGAGATGTCTTGCAGGGCATGACGTCGAAAATCGCCAACGTTAAATGATTGGTCTGGCGCGACGAGATCAATCAAGCGATGGGGGACCCCTTGGCGTTCGAGAAGCGTTGGTTTATCGGTCCCGATATCCATTCCCCGATACACTTGGCAGGAATCGGCAGTCAAGATTTCAGTGTGAAGGACTTTGGCGATTTCAATCCCGATACGGCTTTTCCCTATAGCCGTTGGGCCAACTATCGCGACGATGGGTTTCTGTGTGCTAATCAGTTCGGAATGGTTCATCAGTAATCAGGTGACCGAATGTTTCTCTGAAGCCCGGGCAAATAGGGTATTCAATTCTTCCACGGAATGTCGAATGGCCACTCGTCTTCCATGAGGGCAGGTCATGGGAAACTTTTCTTGGGCCCAATCATGGAGCAATGTGGAAATTTCCGGCAGAGTCATGGTCCGCCCGGCTTGCACCGCGCTTTGACAGGCCATGGTTGCCAGAATAGGCCTGATTAACGTTTCTAAGGAATCCGTTGATTTCCATTCCGAGAGCTCCTCCAACAGTTCCAGGACCAATGGGCCAACCGTGGCGCTGCCCAATATGGCAGGTATAGCCCGAACCACATAGGATGTGGGCCCAAAGCGTTCAATCTCTAAGCCGGTTTGGGATAATACCGGCAGCCATTCTTCGATTAACGTTCCTTGGTGAGGGAGAAGGTCTATAGGCTCAGGAATGAGCAGAGTTTGTTGCAGGACGTCCTTTTGGCTCCATGCTTGAATCAGGCGTTCAAAGAGCACTCGCTCGTGGGCTGTATGTTGATCAATAATAAAGAGATCCTGATTGATGTGTCCCAATAAGTATGTCTGGTGAATTTGTCCAAGGGGAACCACGTGAAATTCCTGCTTGTGCGTTGTGTATGCCGATGGGGGCTCTTGAGCAAAGAGTGATAGATGTATGGCCTTATTGGCCCCCATTTCTGGAGGAAATGGTGGAGCGGACACCTGGGCAACAGCTAAGGACTGTCCTGTGGGTTTGGCTGCGGGGATATCAGGTTGAACGGAGAAGTCCCCACGAGCTTGATCGGGCGATTCGATAGCGAATGAAGAGCCTTCAATAAAGATTTGTTTGATGGCTCGAAGTATTCCCGAATGCAGCATTTCAGGATGAGAAAATCGCACTTCTCGTTTTGTTGGATGCACATTGATGTCCAGCATTTGAGGATCAAGCCGAATACACACAATAAATTGGGGATGCTTCCCTTTTGGAAGAAAAGACCTATAGCCTTCATGGATGGCATGGGCAATGGTTGCGTTTTTAATAGGACGACCGTTGACAAAAATTTCCTGAGGGATGCGCGAAGTTCGCGCATGATGGGGGCTAACCGCGAACCCCGTGAGTTGGAACGAGCCTGCTGTTTGAGTGAGCGGGAGGAAACGATTGAGGAAGGTAGCCCCATACATTTGAACTAAGCGATTTTGAAACGTTGCTACTGCAGGGTAATCCAAGATTTTATGATTATGATGCAAGAGTCGAAAGTGAATCTGGGGATTGACGGTGGCGGCTTGTTGGACGGTATACGAGATTTTGGAAAATTCAGTCGAGACGGTCTTTAAAAATTTCTGTCGCCCAGGTGTATTAAAAAAGAGATCCTGAACTTCCACCTGAGTGCCAGGTGCACTAGCGTAATCCTGCACGTCCCAGGCTGCCCCCCCTTCCGAATGTATGTCGGTGCCCACAGGCGATCCGGATAGTACGGTTTTCAGGCTAAACCGAGAAACTGAGGCAATGCTGGGTAGGGCTTCTCCACGAAACCCTAAGGTGGTCAGCCTGAAGAGATCGTCTTCAGCTTGGAGTTTGCTCGTGGCAAATCGTTGGCAGGCTAGTTGCGCATCGTCCCGATTCATCCCCATCCCATTATCCGTAACCCGGATGAGGCGTCGGCCTCCTTCTTCTACTTCAATGGTGATGAGAGAGCTGCCTGCGTCCAGACTGTTGTCGATAAGTTCTTTAACAACAGAAGCAGGCCGCTCGACGACCTCACCAGCAGCAATTCGACACGATACATCATCTGGAAGGACCTGAATTTTTCCAGTCAGGAGGGGAGACATGGGATAGGTTCAGAAAGAAATGGCTGGTACGGTCGAACTACCGGAGGGTGAGGCAACGAGGATCAAGACAGCCCGGCTTTTTTTAATTGTTCCTTCGCATTGCTGGCATCAGGAGAATCCGGGTAATCCTGAATTACTTGGTTCCATAGTGCTTGCGCTTTGGACCGTTGGTCGGTTTCGATCATGATCTGTCCAAGTTTGTACAAGGCTTGGCTCCGGTATTTCGTGTTGGGGTAGTTACTCACGATGTGCTGAAGGGCTTGCTGCGCTGGATCATAGTGCTTCTGCACATAAAGTGATTGCCCCAGATAGTAAAAGGCTTGTGGCGTTAATGCTGTCGACGGGTAGTGTTTCACAAACCGTTGGAATTCGCTGGAGGCCCGGTTATAGTTGCCCTTAAGATAGACTTTGTAGGCTGATCGAAACGCCGAGGCTTCATTTTCTACTCCTGAGTACTTGGGAGTGGATTGGGTTTGAAAAGATGGCGTTGAACTTTTCTCCTGTTGATTCGGAGGAGGGGTTGAAGGCGTAGGCGTTTTGACTTGGGAAGCTCCGGAACGTGGGCGATGAAGTATATTATCGATGCGCGCTTCTATGGCTTTGACTCGAATCGATAAATCCTGATCCCGGCGTTGTGTAGATGAACGGGTTTGCTCGATTTGCTCTCTGAGCATGGAGCTGGTTCGTTCGAGTTTTTCCAGCAGGTGCCGGGTGTCTAAGGTGGCTTCTTCTTCTGTTTTAATCAGTTCACCAACCAGGAAGTCGTGCTCGTCGAGCTTGGACTCAAGATCCGAGAGGCGATCGCGAGCCTGTTGTTCTTGTTGCTGAGTTGCTTCCTGCTGAAGAGTGAGAGTCTGAACCTGTTTTTGCAAGTCGGCCAGATCCGGTTCAGTTGCGCACCCTACCCACAATAATGGGGTCATCAAGAGAAATATAGTAAGGAATGTGCGAATCATATTCGTATTGAAAATATTTAGGGGTTGATTGCTCTTTATTTTACCAAGAGATGCAATCTCAGAAAAGGCCTGATTGTATGAAAAATGGCCATCTAGAGAAAAACATCTAAGCACAAGGGGTCATTTTTTTGATTTTGTCCCTTGTAAACGGTTGACGCGTTGGGCCAATTGGCCCAGGCGATCCTCGTGCGAATCCACCCGTTCTCCCAACTTCGTTCCAATTGTATTGATGACTCCACGTAATTGATTGACGGTTTCCGTTAAATCATTAAGGTGCTGGACATTCGCTTGAGTTGCTCCGGCCGAACCCTGAACGCTTTGAAACGAGGTTACCGCACGATTCAGTTGTTGCTCCTGATTGGCAATTCGTGCATTCAATTTCGCGCTGACATTTTCCAGCGCTTGCGCGACTGATTTGATTCCAGTATTCACTTCTTGAAGGTGGGTTGTCGTTGCTTGCGTATCAGAATCGAGTTTTCCAACAAATTCTGATTGATG
>CBDUWS010000078.1:0-7339 GCA_965370985.1 uncultured bacterium | reverse complement strand
TCTTTTCGTCGCAGACCAGCATCGGTCCATTGCAGTCGTTTCCCATTTGATTCCCAGTTGGCCTGGGCGCGTGGCAAGACAAATTGTTCCTCAGATAGGTGACTCACGGGAATACCTAACAGGGCCCCGGCATCATACCCAAGCTGTTGTGTACCTTGGGCATTAATATGTCGGATCACACCTTGTTCGTCATAAATCACCAAAACATCTGGAAGCATTTCAAACAATTCTCTAAATTGGGCTTCCGATTCGTTTAAATCACTCGTCCGCACTTCGAGAAGATGTTCAACACGAGATAACGCTCGTTCCCATCGCCATTTTTCACAAAGAGTCATCAGATAATGCGGATCACAGCCCTCGGAAAGACACACAACAGACTGATCCGTATAGGGAGATGGCCCTTGTGCATCGCCTTGAGGACCCATCACGATACACATGGCATCCTGACATTCACGCTTGCACCATGCCAGAAGATCATCGGTCGTCATGTCCGCAAGAGGCTTATCAACAATGATGATATCTGGTGTTGTAAACCCTGATGCCGCCCGCATCTCTGCACCACTGTGCCATTCATGAACCTGCCAACCTCGCTCGACAAAGACAGAACGGATGCGGTCAATTTCCGAATTATTGGAGGAAACCATCCAGACGTGAAAGCCCATAGGAACAGAAGGTTCTTCAAGAAGTTGCCGAACTTGCTCTCGAATCCTCTTCGGGTTGGCAGGCAAGGGCAAAAAAGCGGACGCTCCTATATCGGCCAACAACTTTTCGGCATCCATCCCAGAGTAAGTGGCAGAGACAATAAGAACCGGAGGCACTGGTTGACCTAATATACCCTGCGTATGAAGTAACTCTAAAAATCGCCATCCGTTGATGCCCGGCATATGAAGATCCAACACAATGCCATCAGGAGCATGTCCTTCTTGGAGCCACTTCCAGGCTGATTCTGAACAGGAAAAGCGAACGACTTGATCATGGTCTTGTTCAAGCAAGCTTGCTAAAAGATGCAGTTGAACCGGATCGTCATTAATGACAAGCAACGTAGCCATACTTATGATTCGCAGGCAATTGGCGATACAAGCTTTGAGGAGCCGGCTTCATCAACTTGATGAGTAAACGGCACATGTTCCACACCATTCCGTCCACCATTTTTCACGATATATAAACCACGATCTGCGGCCTGAATCAGCAGTTCCACAGGAATTGGATGGGGTTCATTCCACGTCGTAACCCCTTGACTGACCGTGACAGTCAAATCAATATTGTGAAACCGAAACGGTTCAGAGGAGACGGCCAAGCGGATCCGCTCAGCTAATCGAAGGGCCTGCAAATCATCGCTATTGGGTAGAACTATCAAAAACTCTTCCCCACCATACCGGCCAATAGCATCATACGACCGCAAACAATTACGCATGCGCCTCGCAACTTCAATAAGAACCTGATCACCCATAACATGGCCGTACGAATCATTCACTTTTTTAAACCCATCGAGGTCCGCCATGATTAGGCTCAACGATTGGTATTCACGGTGGGACCGATTAATTTCGCTTAATAAGGCATCAAGAATCGCTCCATGATTAAGAATTTGAGTTAACGAGTCTTGCATCGCTTGAATACGCAGCGTTTCTCGAGCAGCAATCAGCTCGTTCTGCAAATCCACAATACGTTTCCCCGCTCGCAACCGTGCCTCTAATTCGCCTAAATGAAAGGGCTTGGTCAGATAGTCGTCGGCTCCTGCATCTAAGCCAGCAATCAAATCTTCTTGGTTATTTTTTCCAGTTAACAAGACAATATAGACATACGGACAGTCCGTTTTTGAACGGATTTTTTGACAGAGTTCTGGCCCATTCATGCCCGGCATCATCCAATCTAAAATGGCGACATTCGGCACCATGCCGTCTGCCAGGACTTTCCAGGCCGATTCACCGTCTGTACAAGAAATGACCTCATGCCCCCATTGGCGCAATCGGTAGACCACCATATGCAGGGTTAACGGATCATCATCAACAACAAGAATTTTCATATTAATCCAAAGAATTCTGTTTTAATCATTACCCAGGATAAATATTCTTCAAGAAAACCCCGGCAAAAACCTTACCGGATAAAGTTCAGCAAACTGGTCTCAAATTGGCGAGTCAGCGTGGCCATGGAAGCTTCCAACGTGACTTGTAACGACACCAAGTCCGAGGCCACTTTGGCAAAATCGGCGTCTTCAAAATTCGAACGAAGTTCTTGGGTATTGACAGTCAACAACTCCAAGCTATCTCGAATCGTATCTAAACGATTGACACTCGCTCCGATCGTGGTACGTGCATTGGTCACTTGAGACAGGGATTGATCAAATTGTCCAATCGCCGTTTCAATTCCATTCACATCGTTGGTTACTAACGCTTGATAAAAGTTTTGGAGGTCTTGAAATACATCCGTCGTCGGCCCCGTAAATACCTGGCTTCCTGGAATATTGGATTGAACCGTCTGGCCATCTCCTACTTCCAGATCAATGACGGCATTATCGCCTTGATACACATACCCCACTCGGACATAAAACTGATCTCCCGTGGCCGGCGGAACCCCACCATTTGAAATGGTCGCAGTCACCCCATCAAAGGAAAATGCTGCCCCAGAGGTATAGGAATTTCCGGTGGACACTGTTTGATTGGTGGACAGATTTAGAATGTCAAACTGTGTAGGTGAAGTGAATTGGATTTGGTACCCATCAGGCTTTAAGGCCGAAGGGGTAGTCACCACCGCCGCAATGGAGGCACTGCCTGTATTCGTCGTGCTGGCCGAACCAGTGACTGTTCCCGGCACATAGGGCTCGGTTTGTGTTTCATTTCCAGCAAATACGAATCGTCCATTCAGTTGGGTGTTTCCGATACTGGCCAATCCTAAAATCAGCTGTTGAACTTCTTGGGCAGCATTGCGCCGCTCAACGGCCGTATTGGTATCATTCCGCATCTGAACGGCCAGTTCCTTCGCTCGCTGAAACGTATTCCCGGCTTGATCTAAAACACTGTCCGATAAATTCAGACGTCCAACTCCCTCATTCACAGTTTGCAAACGGCGTTCGGTCGTTCGCAAGACATTACGAAATTGACTAATACGTTCAGCTGCTGCCGGATCATCGGAGGGCCGATTGACTCGTTTGCCCGATGAAATTTGCTCGCTCACAGTAGAAATACCACTCCGAAGATTCCCGATAGCCGTGAGCAGAGCATCGACTTGTTGACGTTCCGTCACTCGCATATCATCGCCTCTCGCCCATCGCTGGTCTTTGCCCAGGTTTTTGAATTCTTGTCATTGCGCAATCTCTCATTGACGATTGTCTTATCGACCCATGGTGAGGATGGTTTGAAATAGTTCATCTGCCACCGTAATCATTCGGGCAGAAGCCTCAAATGAACGTTGGAAACTCAATAAGTTCGTCAGCTCTTCGTCCAACGAGACTCCTGACACACTTTCCCGAAGCCCTTTCAATTGCTCAAATTCCAATGTCGTCGTATTTAAGAGTAATCCTGCTTCTCGTGTGGCACTACCCACATTGCCAATAGTAATCGCCTGATAATCATTCAGGGTCAAATTCCCAAGCGTAGCTTGCTGACTCGTGTGCAGATTCACCAAAGCCAAGGCGTTGACGTTGTTTCCAGGGACACCGAGAAGAGTTGAAGATGCCGCTACTTTGTCAACATCCGTTATGGCCAGACCAATTCTCTGAGCCGCGCCCTGTTGGACGCTCACCGTATAGACATCGCCTGCCGCAGCCGCTCCTGATAACACCACATCGATTCCATCAAAATTAATGGCCACTCCGGAGGTGTAGGAACCAGTGATAACCGTTGCCCCACTGGCCGTATTCACAATGGAAAAGGCTGAGGCGCTAGAAAACTGCACTTCATAATTCTGAAACGTCAGCAGCGTGGGGTCGGTAATCGCAACAGAGGTTCCCACAGCTGTTCCACTATTGGTATCGCTTGCCACGGGAGCTGGCGGGGTTAATGCTGAAAAGAAGAGATTATTTGTCGTACTATCTAACGCAAATCCGGCCTGATGTTGTTGATTAAATTCATTGATGAGAGATGCCGCCAACCGATCGACACGATCCTGAAAACCCACTACATCAACATCCCGTACCTGAAGCAATCCCCCAATTTTCCCACCTTGGAGCTTCGAAGATATCGCAAATGTACTCCCATCGCTCCGGACAAAGGCCACATCATGCATGGGTGGATTATCAGCATCAGGAATTGTGGACAGCGCATTGGCATGGTTCCCGCTAACGAGCAATTGACCACCCACATTGATGCCAATACCATCCCGAAGTTGGACCTGTTCAATATCAACCAATTCTGCTAGATCATTAATTATTACCGCCCGCTGATCGCGCAAATCTGACGCTTCCCGGCCACTTGATTCTGCTTTAAAAATGTCATCATTTAAGGACGCAATGCGGACTGCCAACCCATTCACGGTTTCAACATGACGGAGAATTTCTTGGTCAGCATCCGATCGTATTTGATTTAATGCCTGCGCTTGATTGACAAATGCTGCACTCAGGGTTTGCCCATTGGCCAGCAGCACGGTTCGTTGGATCGGACTTTCCGGATTCGTGGCGACATCACGTAACGCATTAAAAAATTCCGTCACACTATTGGACAGCCCGGAATCATCCGTTTCGCTTACGATCCCATCCGCTTGCACCAACAACCCATACCGGGCGGCAATAAATCCTAAATCTTCATACTCCGCTGTCAATCGGTTTTCCAAAAATGTATCGACCGTCCGTCGGATCTGCCCGACCTGCACCCCACTCCCAATGATGCCCTCTGTCGGTCGGGCATTTTCCAAGACCACTTCCTGCCGAGAAAACCCTTTGGTATTGATATTGGCAATGTTATGGGAAGTCGTGGCCAGCCCTTGTTGATAAACCCGAATCCCCGATCGGGCAATATTAAAGATGTCACTGATGCCCGCCATACCTATCCTATCCTTGGATATTCACCGAGCTGGGAACCGAGGAAAACTGTAAGGCCCCGGATCCTTGATAGACCGGACCGGTTCCTAAGCCCGTGTAAATAAGATTAATGGCTTCACGAACAACATGTTGCGTTCGACGGATGAGTGCTTCGTTCTTTTTGCCTTGCTCTTGTATCTTCCGGGCCAATCCAAATAATTCATGGAATATCGTATTGGCCAATGGTGCTTGAGGTTGTCGCGACTTCTTCAGCCAGCCGCCAAGCGATTCCTGGTTTTTAGGGCCCGCAAGTTCATGCATCACAGCCATCACTTGCTGTTCGTATCGACACATCGCTTCTAAAACTTGCTCTTTCTTTTCCGTAATATCGGCCACCCCTTGCCGATCCATACCAAGCAGCAGCCGTTCCTCCTCAGGTAGCAGAGAATGAAATTCTTGAAAGACCACCTGCATTTCCCCTAAGAGCGTTAGCAAGTGATCCCACGTCTCATAAGGACGATTCAACAAACGATCAATCTCCCTTTTCACTCAAGAAGTTTAGGAACCCAAGGCGTTGAGAATCGTCTCCCGAACAATCGCGTCAGCCAGCTGACCTGGCGTCGCCAACTCTCTCCCTTCAGCCAACGCCTGTTGGATCTGTTGAATTCTGTCCGTTCGAACATCAGGCAGTTGGGTCGCACGGGCAGAATGCGTGCGAATGTCCTGCGCCAACCGAGAAAGATCCACGGCATCAGTTGATCCTTGAGGAACCGACTGTGGCTGGCGGAGATCCTTCTCATGACTGGATTTGGATTGGATCTGAAAGAACAGTCTTCCCAGTTCTCCGCTGGGATCAAGGCCCGGTATTGTCATGGCATCATGCCTCCTTATCTTTATCTATCGGAGGCAACACCATAAAACTTTACTGAACGCATTAAGATTTCACAGAAGTCGAAGGATTGGAGGGGGAACGAGCTAGATCTTCATTGCGGGCTACGGCCGCTAAAATATAGTCCGAAAGTCCTATGCCACCAGACTGAGCAGCTCGCTTGCCTATTTCTTCATCGTAAAATGAATAGAACATTTCCCCCATCTTATTCGCGGTCAATTCTCCTTGAGGAACAGTTTCCCTCATCACCTTTAACATATAGGCCACAAAATAAGATTCGAACTCTTGGCTCGCCCGTAACAATTCCCCTCGTCGGGCCAATTGCTCGATCTGATCTAATTTGCTTCCAGCTAGGGCCTCCGTGACATGCGAGGTCTCAAGTGGTCCAATTCCGCTTATCATTCAATATCTCCCATAATACGATTTTCCAGATAGCACACTTGTTAACCCTTATTAATATAGTTTCCTACAGCAACCTTTGGGGAATGGGAGTGACTAAATCAGTTCTAAGTCAGCTTGCAGGGCACCTGCGGCTTTCGCCGCAGTTAGGACAGCGACCAAATCAAGAGGAGTGACACCCAATGAATTCAGAGCCTTCACCAAATCACCAAGTGTCACGGATCCATCGATTTGGATCACACGACCATCCCCTTCCTTGACTTCAGCATCAACATCCGGAGTCACCACGGTTCTGCCGGGTCCACGCCCGCCCCGCCCAACACCCGGAGTCACCTCGGTTCGACCAGATCCACGCCCGCCCCGCCCAATGTCAGTTTCAACATCCGGGGTCACCACGGGTCTACCGGGTCCAAGCCCGCCCCGTCCAATGAAGACGGGGGCCTCCGGTTGAGAGACATTAAACCGCGTTTGAATATTGATGGTCAGATCGCCATGAGAAATGGCCATACTCGCCAGCCGAACATGTTCGCCCATGACAATCGTGCCGGTACGTTCATTCACCACCACCTTGGCGCTCACATCCACAGCGACATTCAGCCCTTCCACCGCCGCAATCATTTGCACAATTTTCCCTTGAAACCGGTCCGGCACCGCCACTTGAACTTGTCCGGAACTGACCGCCGACGCCAATCCGTCACCCAGATGTCGATTAATAACTTCCGAGACGCGCAAGGCCGTCGTAAAATCGGCTTGGTGCATGGTCAAAGAAAATGTGTCCCACGTATTCATATCGATGGGAACAGCCCGTTCCACAATGGCCCCGCCAGGAACAATGCCACCAGATTGTTGATTTTTTGTCACCGAAGTCCCACCACCTCCCGCTGTGAACCCCGATGTGGAAATCGGACCTTGTGCGACGGCATACACCTGTTGATTCGCCGCTTTCAGCGGTGTCAGCAAGAGGGTTCCTCCTTTTAAGCTTTTAGCATTAGCCATCGATGACACTTGGACATCTAATTTCATGCCGGGCCTCGCAAACGGAGGAAGCTTAGCCGTCACCATCACCGAGGCCGTATTCCGAGTAAGTAACTGAATAGGAT
>CBDUWS010000077.1:0-7353 GCA_965370985.1 uncultured bacterium | reverse complement strand
AGGTGTTCCCGAGCGAATCCGTATTATTTTTAAAAATGAAGATATTTCCGGAGAGTCCTTCTTCCCGTAACCGTTCTTCAGCAATCGGCAGGCAACTTTCCAGAATTCGCTCTCCGGCTTTGTCATGAATGACTAAATCAATCACGTCGTCGCATTCGGGCGTCGAATATTCTGGGTGGCATCCCGTATCTTGATAAAATCTCGCGCCGTTGGTGAGAAAGGCATTAGAGGGCCAGCTATTGGGAATGAGACCTTCAAAGATGTAGCCGAGGATTTTTTCGATAGGGAGGTAGACGCGCCCAGTGGGAGAAAAGGTGAGTCCATATTCGCACTCGAGCCCCAAAATCCGCTTGATCATGAGTGCCTTCTTGCTATTAGTAAGAGCATTGTGTGAGGAATTGGGGATATTCGTTAATAAGCCATGAAGTCAGAATACACCCCTCTTTGAGAATGATCAACCTGAGAACGTACAGGCAGGAGAAAGGAAAACGGAGAACTTAAATAAGCAGATCAGAGGCTTCAGAAGTGGTTATACGACGAAATTTTCTGCCAGTTCGTGTCCGGTCCAACAGGGCAACCTCTAGTCCTTCCAAGCTTGATTTAGGATCGGCGCCCTTTTCAAACGCCTTTTGGCATAATTGCAAGGCGGTGTTGAGAGAAGGACGGGTCCCCGAGGTTTCTTTGCGAAGAAAGGTTAAGATGGCTTCGGATCGTCCTCCAATGGCAGTAAAGTTCCGTTCGTCTATAATGCTTCCATCAAATGTGATGCGATAGAGTTCGTTACCCTCTGGCGTCTCACCAACTTCCGCAAGAAGTAGCTCAACTTCATAGGGCTTCATTTCCTGGCTAAAGAGGGTCCCTAGCATTTGTGAATACCCATTCGCCAGAGAACGAGCCGTGACATCTTCTCGGCTGTACATCATGCCTTTCATATCGGCATGTTGAATGCCGGCTTTTCGCAAGTTTTCAAATTCGCTGTATCGACCGGCTCCTGAAAACGCAATATTGTCATAGATCTCGGAAATTTTAAAGAGCGATGCGCTTGGATTGTCCGCAACAAACAACACACCTTGGTCATATTCCATGGCGATGATCGAACGACCTTTCGCAATGCCTTTTTTGGCGTATTCCGCACGGTCTTGCATCATTTGTTCGGGGGATACGTAGAAGGGCATGACCATGACTTAAGATTCCCGTTCTTCAGATAAGAGTTCTTGGCAGATCGTAGCGAGTTGCGTGTCTTCGACGTCTCGCACACCGTGACCGTCGACTAATTTGACCATGGGGAAAATTCGGCGGAGCAAGTCTGGGCCGCCCGTCCCCACATCTTCTTCAGCCGCGTTGGATAGGGCTCGCAGGGCAACATGCACGGCTTGGTCTTCTGGTAAGTGTTTGCGGAAATGTTCTTTTAGTGTAAGCCGGGCATCCTTTCCACCAGAGCCGACCGCATGGAATTCGGTATCCTCATAACGGCCGCCGGTAATGTCATATTTAAACAGGCGGCCAATTTCACGTTTCTGATCGTACCCCACAAAGAGAGGAATCACAACAAGGCCTTGTAGCACCATAGGGAAATTTGCTTTGACCATATATCCAAGCCTGGTGGCTTTTCCTTCACATGTCAGGGGTTTCCCGTCAAGCTTTTCATAATGTTCCAACTCAATTCGAAACAGTTTCGCCATTTCCACGCATGGCCCGGCAGCCCCGGCGATTGCCATGGCTGAAAACTCGTCGGTTTGAAAAACCTTATCCATGCGATTTGAGGCAATTTGAAACCCTTCGGTTGCACGACGGTCTCCGGCAATTAAGACACCGTTTTGGTAGGTGAACGCGAGGACTGTTGTGCCATGAGGCCAAGGAGGCAGTCGGTTTGAAAGAGACAGTTCGCTCGATCCTTGTTGAGCGGGTGGCGTTCCCCATCGAGCCATGGGCAACAATTCCGGCCGCTGACTGGTCAGAAATTGATAAAAGCTTGAACATGGATCGGAAGAAAAACCTGGAAATGAAAATCTATCAGTATTCATGTTGGTCTTGGACTGTTCACGTGTACTTTTATTAGTCCTTGTTACTGGGCAAGGCGTGATAATAGCTGATCAACCGAGTCAATGTCCTGAAATAACTCTTGAGTGAGTGATTGCGTGCCACGATACGGATCCATGAGGGGAATGCGTTTTATTGTGGCGTCTGCTGACTCAAGAAGGACGGACGTCCAACTCATACCATAGACCTGTTGGGGGAAACGTTGAAGGCAGGCCCCCCTGAAGAATGCACGGGTCTGGGATGGAGCCGTCTGCATGGCGCGTTGGATCTCTTCGTCGTGTGTCAGGCGTTCCATCTTTCTATTTCGTTCCAAGGTGTAATACAAGCCTTTGGCAGGCCGTACATCGTGATATTGTAAGTCCATCATGGCAATGCGAGGGTCTTGCCACGAACAGTGTTTTCGATCCATATAGGACTCTATTAATGCGCGTTTTGCCACCCAATCGATTTCTCGTTTGAGCTTGGAGGGATCTTGCTCCAAATTTTCAAGAACTGATTCCCAGCGAATTAAGACTTCTTTGGTAATTGGGGATAATTCGCGGGTTGTGTAAAATTCGTGAGCCGCATTGAGAAAGGCCTGTTGAATAGCGAGGGCCGTTGTATGTTGCCCATTCTGGAGTTGCAGGGAAGTCTTGACGGTGAGATCGCGAGAAACCTGTTTAACCGCTTTGACGGGATCTGTTAATTCAATACGTGGAAGAATCCCCTGATTCTCCAACATGTCCATAATGATGGCGGTGGTACCGACTTTTAGGAAGGTTGAAACTTCGCACATATTCGCGTCTCCAACGATGACGTGGAGTCGACGAAAATGAGAGTGCTGGGTATGGGGTTCGTCTCGTGTATTGATGATCGGACGATTGACCATCGTATTGAGATCGTACAGGCATTCGAGGAAGTCAGCCCGTTGTGAAATTTGATATGATGTGGGATCAGTGCCGTTTTCCGCGCCCACTTTGCCCGCTCCACAGAAAATCGGGCGAGAAACAAAAAATGGCAGAAGTATTTCAGCTATTCGTTGGAACGGTATCTTGCGAGATACAAGGTAATTTTCGTGATAGCCGAAACTATTGCCTTTCCCGTCGGAGTTGTTGCGATACACCAGAAATTCATCTTCTCCCATGCTTGCGTTCAGACTAGCCAAACATTCTGCGACAAGAGTGTCTCCGGCTCGTTCATAGGCCACAACTTCACGAGGGTTACTACATTCGGGTGTGGAATATTCGGGGTGGGCTCCGTCTACGTACAAGCGCCCCGCATTAGGCAGAATTTTATTGAGTTGCCGATTGTAATTGGCTGCGGGTCGTTCGGGTTCGCCTTCGACTTCAAAGCCTCTGGCATCAAAGAAGGGATTTTCATTTTCATAATCCCACAGGGCGTTGGGAGTAGGAAGTCGAGGGCAGTGACTGATTAAGCGAAGGGAATTCGCAACGGGATCGGGGTGGTTGGGAGAGCGGGCTATAATCCCAAATTCTGTTTCAGTGCCGAGAATTCGTAGCAAGGAAACCTCATGCAGCGCGATAAGGTTTGGTTAAAAGTAGTGACCGACGTTCATCGTTTCGATTTCGCGAGATTCGGATTCTTCATCATTCGTGAGCGTCCTGACATGAATGATTTTCTCACCTTTTTTCCCAGCGATCTTCGCCCAATCATCCGGGTGTGTCGTGTTCGGCAAGTCTTCCTGCTCTTTGAATTCTTCTCGAATGGCTTGCAGAAAATCTTCGCTGGTGAGTCCCTTCTCTCCGCCGGAAATCGTGCGTTTGATTGAGAGTTTTTTGGCGCGTGAGACGACATTTTCAATCAATGCGCCGCTGGAGAAATCCTTGAAATACACGGTTTCCTTTTCTCCATTCGCGTAGGTGACTTCGAGAAACCGGTTTTCTTCGGTTTTCGCATACATGGCTTCTACGGTGGTATCGATAAGATGCTGAACATAGGCTTTTCGATCCTGTTTCTGTTCCGCCATAGCGGACTCTGCCAAGGGAAGGTCTGCCAAGAGGTATTTCCCGAGAATATCTTTTGCGCTTTCCTTATCCGGTCGCGGGATCTTGACTTTGATATCCAATCGACCAGGCCGTAAGACGGCGGGGTCAATCAAGTCTTGCCTGTTGCTGGCACCGATGACAATGACATCGCGAAGACTTTCTATTCCATCAATCTCAGCGAGAAATTGAGGAACAATCGTGGACTCAATATCTGAAGAAATGCCCGTTCCCCGTGTTCGAAACAACGCGTCCATCTCATCAAAGAATACGATGACGGGATGGCCATGTGAGGCTTTTTCTTTGGCTTTTGCAAAGACTTCTCGAATCTGTCGTTCTGATTCGCCAACATATTTATTCAGCAGCTCTGGGCCCTTGATGTGTAGAAAATAACTGCGAATGTCTTTGCCTTTGAGATGGCCAAGTTTTTTCGCGATAGAATTCGCGACGGCCTTGGCAATTAAGGTTTTCCCGCATCCTGGCGGTCCATAAAGGAGTATGCCTTTGGGGGGGGATAATTGATGCTCGGCAAAAAGGTCGGGATGGAGAAAGGGTAGTTCGACTGCGTCTTTCACTTGTTCCAATTCTTTTTCGAGGCCGCCGATGTGATCATAATTAATATCTGGAACCTCTTCGATGACGAGTTCCTCCAATTCACTTTTGGGCAGCTTTTCGGTGAGATAGCCTGAGCGAGGTTCGAACAGGAGATGGTCACCCACGCTCAGCTTTTGTTGCTTGAGCGCGTCGGAAATTTCGACCACACGCTCATCATCTAAGTGTAGGCTCACGACAGCGCGTCCATCGTCGAGCAGTTGCTTGAGATGCACGATTTCACCTTGTGGGTCATAACCCCGCACTTCGATGACATTGAGGCCTTCGTTCAAAATCACTTCTTGGCCTTTTTTGAGAGAGTCCGATGGAATAGTGGGATGGAGGTTGACGCGCAACTTGCGCCCACCAAGAGATACATTGATGGTTCCATCTGAATTTGTGCCGTAAAAAATGGCAAAGGTCGAGGGCGGGGCTGTCAATTTCTCGACTTCTTTACGGAGTGCTTCGATTTGTGTTTTGGCTTCTTGAAGACTCGAGACCAAACGCTCATTTTTCTGTTGTGTTTGATCAAGCTGGTGGCGAGATTCATGATGCTGTTGTCTTTCCAATTCTAAAGACTCAAGCTCGGACCGCAATTTTTGAATCTCGCGTGCAGGGTCGTCGGCTTTTCTCAATCCCATAAGCGTCTCAATCCGTTTGTACAACTCCCCAAACAATGAAGGCAATAATGCCTTTGAGGGAGTGTCCAACGTTGACAGGCTCCTAGAGCTGTGAACGTAAAATCACGAAAATACTAAGTTATTGAATTCTACCACTCAAAAAAAAATAGGGTCAACCAAAGGTCGTGGTGAGATGAGTCACTGTTTTTGTTGACAAATTAGGGAAGCTGTGAAAGTAATTCACGGGTGCTATCCTGTATGCAGGGCGCTTGCATGATTGATGAGATGACTGCGATTCCATAGGCCCCGGATGACATGACCGGGTGAACATGTTTTGGTGTGATCCCGCCGATAGCAAAGATGGGCAGATGACTCACTTGACAGGCCGTTTCCAAAGTGGGAAGACCTAAGGGATGTCCATAGATTTGTTTTGAAGGCGTCTCAAAAATCGGACCCAGCACGACAAAATCCGCACCTTCGTTTTCTGCATATTGGACTTCTTCGACGGAATGAGTAGAGATCCCTATCAGTTTTTCATTCCCCAATAAACGACGAGCAAGAGGGAGAGGTAAGCTGTCTGAACGAAGATGAACGCCATCTGCATTGAGGGCTAACGCAAGATCGACTCGATCATTCAATAACGCCTTGCCGTGGTGTTGTTTAATGACCGGAATGAGCTGCCGCGCCAGATCGATCAGCTCCAGAGTATCCAGATCTTTTTCACGAATTTGGACCATGCGTACTCCGGCCTCGAGTGCCTGACTTAAGACCGATGCGAGAGGACGTTGATGCGTTTGGCGACGATCGGTAAGAAGATACAGGCGGGGAAGGGGTTGGGAGACCATTCCCGGGTTCTTTACAGCATGCCTTCGATCGGGCTGCTGGCGGTGGCATACAGCTTACGGGGAATTCTACCTGCTTTATAGGCTAATCGCCCGGCATCAACGGCATATCGCATGGCTGTAGCCATCATAAGAGGGTCTTTGGCTCCGGCGATGGCGGTATTCATCAGAACGGCGTCAGCGCCATATTCCATGGCCAAAGCTGCATCAGAGGCGGTACCAACGCCTGCATCCACAATGACGGGTACCTGCACGGTTTCCATGATAATTTTCAGATTGTAAGGATTGCGGATGCCTAAGCCTGAACCTATTGGAGCAGCCAATGGCATGACAGCTGGGCATCCAATGTCCATCAATTTTTTGGCGACAATGGGGTCGTCGTTAGTATAGGGGAGGACGATAAAACCTTCCGCAATGAGAATTTTTGCCGCTTCAATGAGGCCGGCGGTATCCGGAAACAACGTGCGTTCATCCCCTATCACTTCCAGCTTCACTAAGTCCGAGACGCCTGCTGCGCGGGCCAGCCGAGAATAACGAACTGCATCCTCGACGGTATAACATCCTGCGGTATTGGGGAGGATGGTGTATTTCTTTGGGTCGATGTAGTCCAGTAAATTTTCTGAATTCTTATCCGTAATATTGACTCGGCGAACAGCGACAGTGACCACATCGGCTCCTGATGCTTCGATGGCTTGTCGTGTTTCTTCGAAATTTTTATACTTTCCGGTTCCAACCCAGAGGCGGGAACGGAATTCACGTCCGGCGATGATTAACGGGTCACGTGAAGGATGATCACTCATATCTTTTTCTACCTCGCCACAGCCTTGGTTGTTGAGAGCCTCCGCCCATAAAACTTAAGATCTCAATCTTATCGCCTTCTTCAAGATTCCAGGCTGCAAAGTCGGAACGATCAAGGATTTTGAGATTGACTTCAACGGCCACTTGTTCCGAACGGAGATCTAATGACTTAAGAAGGCTGGTCACCGTCAGCGGGTGGTCCCGCTCTTGCGACTCTCCATTGACGATGATTTGCATGGTTGATGATAGGTTGTACCTTTATTGAATGAGAAAATCATCAAAAACCATCCTACGGGACTCTCGAAATTCTTGTCAATGAAAAGGCCTCTTGCGAGCACGAATCATCTTCGGGCATGGGGCGAAAGACTTTGGCTGCCAACCAACTAGTTTTGTCTCCTCGGTATGACATACAATGTAAGATGAGCGTGTATCCCTGGTCCCCTTTTCAACACAATCCTCATAGGTTCATCATGAATAACG
>CBDUWS010000076.1:0-7377 GCA_965370985.1 uncultured bacterium | reverse complement strand
GCTATTTTGTATGATGGACCTCATTCAGATTTTGGATTAGGAGAAATTTTTCGAAAGCAACTCATCCAAAAGGAAATTCTTTCTCTCACCAAAGGAGAGTTTGATGTCCAATTTCCCTCCTCCGTCCAATTCCATGGAGGGTGGTCCATCCTAAAAATCCGAAAGGCCTTGGATGCCTTATTAAAAGACCCATCTGTTGATATGATTCTCACATTGGGATTCGTAAGTTCAAATGAGGCTGTTCAACGTTCAGAGTTTTCTAAGCCTGTGATTGCCCCCTTCATCTTTGACCCTACGCTTCAGGGCATTTCCACGAAAAAGCAGCGCGGCCAGGTCCCTAACCTCACGTATCTGGTCATCTCTGAGAGTTTTGAACGAAACCTTCAAGCTTTTCAGGAAATTGTTCCCATTAAAAATCTTGTCCTCCTTCAAGATGAGACCATTTTTAAAACCGCACCCGATTTACAAAAAAGGGTCGATCGGTATGCGAAAAAAAATCATGTAGTGTTTCATCCCATCGATGTCACGAAATCCGTGGACCCCATCTGGTCACAATTTCCGCCGAACATCCAAGGCGTCTTTGTGGGCCCTCTCTTCCGTTTTACGCGCTCGGAATTCGACCGCCTTGTTCAGGGCCTCATTGACCGGAAGCTCCCAAGTTTTTCAATGCTAGGACGGGAAGAAGTTGAACGGGGAATCATGGCCGGGCTCTCTGCCAAACTCAATCATATTGGCTTTAGCCGTCGTGTGGCGCTCAGAGTGCACCGAATTTTATTGGGAGAAAGCGCGAGAAAAATGCCTCTCACTTTTACCCAGGGGGAGCAACTCACTATTAACATGGCCACTGCTCGGGCCATTAACGTTTGGCCTAACTTCCGGGTCCTGACAGATGCCGAACTTCTTCACGAAGAATCCGAGAAGATCGGAAGACAGTTGTCTCTCTATGCCGTCGTTCGTGAAGCTGCACAAGTTAATCTTGATCTGGCAGCAGCGGATCGAGACGTCGCTGCTGGAATTGGCGCTGTGCAAAGCGCCCGATCGTCCCTCCTTCCCCAAATTACCATTGGCAGTTCAGGAAACTTGATTGACAGTGATCGTTCCAAAGGTGGATTCGGGAACACTCCCGAAAAATCAATGTTCGCCACCGGTTCTTTCGAACAGTTGCTGTACTCGGATAAGGCCTGGACCAATTATACCGTCGAACAACGCCGACAAGAGGGTCGTCATGCCACCAGAAGACAAATCGAATTAGATGTGATTCAATCGGCCGCTTTAGGGTATCTCAACGTCCTTAAAACTAAAACGATCGAACGGATCGTCAGAGAAAATTTGAAACTGACCCGGTCCAATTTAGAACTGGCCCGGGTGAGAGAACAGGTCGGAGTCGCAGCTCGCGATGAAGTCTTTCGTTGGGAAAGTGAAATTGCCAGGGGCCGGATTGACGTGCTAAACGCACAGGCTGAGCGTCAACGGGCCGCCATTGGTATTAATCGCATTCTCTATCATCCTCTTGAGGAACCGTTTACCACAGCTGAGGCCGGGCTCCAGGATCCTTTCCTGTTTCATAATATTGACCGCATATTTGTCTATATCAATAATCCCAAAAACTTTCAGATATTTCGAGATTTTCAAGTTCGTGAAGGGTTCCGACTTGCGCCGGAACTGAAAAGGCTCCAGGCCCGTATCGGTGCGCAGCAACGTATCCTGGTCAATGCCAAACGGCAATTCTGGGCACCGGATTTGATCTTGAAAAGTGATGTGTCCCAGCGTGTGGCTCAAGGTGGGGACGGACAACAGCCTCCCATCGCTGGGTTTGATGAACAAGATCGCACCACTTGGAATGTCGAGCTCGGGCTTTCGTTTCCTTTATTTGAGGGTGGCGCAAAAGATGCCACACAAACCAACGCCTTAGAAACTCTCCGAAAACTGCAACTTGTGCGAGAGGCTAGAGTGGGACGAATTGAAGAACGGATTCGTGCCGCTAACTTTAATGCCGGAGCCTCCTCTGCCAGCATTCGTCTCTCGCGAGAGGCGTATGACGCCGCCCGGAAAAATTTAATTTTGGTACGAGATCAATATTCCAGTGGTATTGTCGATATTATTAAATTACTCAATTCTCAAAACGCGGCACTCGTTGCCAATCTGGATGCTGCCAACGCGGTATACAATTTTCTCATTGACATTATTACTATTCACCGGGCAACCGGATCATTTGCTTACTTCGAATCTGCGGAAGGGTTAGAGTCCTGGTATCAACGGTTAAAAGACTATTTCCAGGAAAAGGGAATCGACATCGACAACGAAATTGTCCAAAGCCCTTTTAAGTAATAGGTTAAACGGTATTTCTTTCTCTTTCATTCATCGTCTATGAAGAAACGAATGTCACTAATCCAAGCTGTCACCATTAAAATCACGGAACCTTCTCGAGTGAACCGACCATTCAGCATATCCACCATGCACATTTCAACTTATCAAAGAAAACCCATGACTCACTTCATTCAATTTGCCATTGTTGTAGGAACTTTGAGTGCCCTTATCATTGGTTGTGGAGAGCAGCCTGTTTCGACCGACCCGGTTCCGCGTCCGGTCAAAATTTTGGTCATTGAAGAGAATAAGGCTGGATTGATATTGGAATATCCTGGAAAGATTTCTCCAAACCAGGAATCCTATATGGCGTTTGAAGTTCCTGGCCGCATAATTTCCTTCCCGGTCAATGAAGGACAGAGAGTCAAAAAAGGAGCCATTTTGGCAAGACTGGATCCAAGAGACTATCAAGCCGCCTATGACGCCGAAATCGCAAGACTACGACAGGCCAGTGCGGAATATGAACGCTATGCAGCGCTCTATGAAGCCCAAAATACCTCTCTCTCTGAACTCCAGATTAAACAACGGAGTTTTGAGGTGCGGAAGGCCAATGTTCGACAAGCTCAAAAAGCTCTTCAAGATACTCAACTCATTGCTCCGTTTTCAGGGAAAATCGGCAAAAAACTCTTGAAAGACTTCCAAAATGTTCAGGCCAAAGAACCGGTTCTTATTCTTCAAGATAATTCCACTTTAGAGATACTCATCAACATCCCGGAACGGGATTTAACTGGAGCGGTTCCAGGGTTCACGGCTGAACAAGCGAATAGTCAGCTTAAGGCCAGGTTTAGCCTCAGCTCCATCCCGGGGCAAATATACCCCGCGCGCATAAAAGAATTTGCTACCACCGCCGACCCGGAGACCCGAACCTTCGAGATCACGTTGGCTTTTGATCCTCCTCGGAATGTCACGCTTCTTCCTGGAATGACCACCAAAGTGATGTTGCAAGAAAGGACCACCACCCAAAAATCTCAATTTTTTCGCATTCCTGCGAATGCGGTAGGTGCCGACGATACCGGTGAGTCATTTGTCTGGGTCATTGATCCTACATCAATGCACATTCGCCGCGCGCCGGTCCAACTTGGAGAATTTTCTCAATCCATGGTGGAGGTTCACCAGGGACTTACCAGCGGTGATTGGGTCGCCATCTCCGGCGTCCATCAACTTCGGGAAGGCATGACTGTCCGTCGACTGGAAGAACGGCCTCTCTAACGCTCCCCATGAATATTGCGGAATCCTCTATTGATAAAAAGGTTGTGACTCTGGTCTTGACCATCGTCATGTTGGTCGGTGGCCTCTTGGCCTTTCAAAACATGAGTCGACTCGAAGACCCCGAGTTTACGATCAAAGATGCTCTGGTCATCACCCCGTATCCAGGTGCCACGGCAGCCGAGGTGGAGGAAGAAGTCACGGATACAATCGAACTGGCCATTCAGCAACTTGGGCAACTCGATGAAATCGAATCCAAATCGGATCGGGGATTATCAACACTCACCGTCACGATTAAAAACCAATATGACAAAAACAGCCTTCCACAGGTATGGGACGAACTTCGCCGTAAGGTGAACGATGCCCAAAAAGATTTGCCTCCAGGAGCGGGACCTACTCTTGTGGTCGATGACTATGGAGATGTCTATGGCGTGTTCGTCACCATCTATGGACCGGAATACAGTTATGCTGAAATAAAAAAAGTCGTGGATCTGTATCGCCTAGAGCTTCTTCTGGTTGACGATGTGGCAAAAATCGATACGTTTGGAGAACGCGTTGAGGCCATTTATGTGGAACTCAACCGGGACCGGATGGCTCAACTTGGCATCCCCACCAGTGCCATTATCAAGGAACTTCAGCAGAGAAATATTGTGGTGGATTCCGGCCGCGTGAAAGTGGGAACGGAATTTATCACCATCCATCCGACCGGGGTCATCCAGACGGTCAAAGAATTTGAGTCTATCCTGATCAGCGGCACCTCTGACCGACAGATCTATTTGCGTGACGTGGCTTCTGTCCGCCGAGGTTATGTTGAACCACAAGATCACCTCATCCGCTACGATTCCAATGTTGCCATCGGGCTGGGCATTTCCACAGTGTCAGGTGGCAACGTGGTGAGGATGGGAGAGGCCCTTGATAAGCGAGCCAAAGAGTTGATGTCTCAGATTCCCTTAGGCATCCAAGTCGGGGTTGTCTCGCACCAATCCAAAGCGGTGGCCACGGCCATTAGCGGCTTTGTCATCAGCCTTGTTGAAGCCATAGCCATCGTGATCGTGGTGTTGCTCATTTTTATGGGAATGACCAGTGGTTTGTTGATCGGGTTTGTGTTGGTCTTGACCATCGCCGGAAGTTTTATCTTTCTCCTTCCTATGGGTGTGGCCCTTGAACGTATTTCACTTGGAGCCCTCATTATCGCCCTTGGTATGCTCGTGGACAACGCCATCGTCATCGTGGACGGCATGCTGATCAAACTTCAGCGGGGAGTCGATCCCAGACGAGGTGCTTCCGAGGTCGTTCAACAAACCGCGGTCCCTCTCTTCGGCGCGACGATCATTGCGATCATGGCTTTTGCTCCCATTGGAACCTCTCAAGATTCAACGGGAGAATTTTGCCGGTCTCTCTTTCAAGTGGTCACCGTCGCGCTCTTGTTGAGCTGGGTCATCGCGGTCACCACCACACCACTGTTAGGGGTCATGTTCCTCAAGGCACAACCCGGAGCGGGAACAAAGGACCCGTACGGAGGAAAGTTCTATCAAGTCTATAAAGGGTTCCTTCGTTGGTGTATTCGATTTCGCTGGATCACAGTGGGAGTCGTCGTTGGGATGTTCATGACCGCCATTTGGGGATTCGGCTATGTTGAGAAAAGTTTCTTCCCACCCTCAACCCGACCGCAATTTTTGATCGATTTTTGGTTGCCACAGGGTACGCACATCGATGAGACGACACGGAAAGCGGCATCCGTGGAATCGTACCTCATGAAACAAGAAGGCGTCACTCACGTCACCTCGCTGATTGGGAAAGGAGGATTACGATTTCTCCTGACCTACACCCCCGAAAAACTCAATAGTGCCTATATCCAATTTCTCGTTGATGTCGACAGCAGCGAACGGATAGACACTCTCAGTGCAAAAATCGATCAGGACCTTCACGAGCAATATCCGAATGCCATGGCGTTTACCTCAAAATTTGAACTTGGCCCGGGCGCCACCGGGAAAATCCAAGCTCGATTCAAGGGTTCCGATACTACCGTCCTTCGACAACTCGCGAGCCAGGCTTTGACCATTATGCACGACGATCCCAATGCCAAGGCCATCCGAACGGATTGGCGGCAGCAGGTCAAGGTTCTTAAGCCCATCATGGCTAAAGAGCAAGCCAACCTGCTCGGCATTCATCGAAAGGATATCGCCAAGGCCCTTTTGGAAGGCTTTGAAGGAGAAACCGTGGGCGTCTATCGCGAGGGCGACCTCCTGCTTCCCATTATTCTTCGTGCGCCTGAATCGCAGCGATCTGACGTCACCAGCATCAATAACTTACAGATTTGGAGCCCGGCAGCTCAGAAAATGGTCCCTCTCCGACAAGTGGTCTCCAGTTTTGAGACCACCTGGGAAGATGAAATCATTTTTCGACGAGATCGGAAACGGACCCTCACGGTGTTCTCCGATCCCATTTCCGGGTCGCCCAGTGTATTGTTTGAGCGACTCAGGCCTCAAATTGAAGCCATTGAGCTCCCGGAGGATTATGAACTGGAGTGGGGAGGGGACTATGAGGATTCAGCCAATGCCCAAGGGCCCCTCATGGCCGCGATTCCCTATTTTGTGGTGGCCATGATTCTTATTACCATCATGCTGTTCAATTCCCTGAGGCAACCCCTTATTATCTGGCTGATGGTCCCTTTGGCCGTCATTGGGGTTACGGTCGGCCTGTTGGTAAGCAAGCAGCCGTTCGGGTTTATGTCCTTACTTGGGATATTGAGTCTGGCAGGAATGCTCATTAAAAATGCCATTGTGTTAGTGGACGAAATTAACTTCCAACATAGTGAAGGCAAAGACATGATGACGGCCATTATCGATTCGGGGGTCAGTCGGTTGCGCCCGGTGGCCATGGCCGCCTCCACCACGGCGCTAGGGATGGTCCCGCTTCTATTTGATGGCTTTTTCGCGGCCATGGCCGTCACCATTATCTTTGGACTCATGTTTGCCACCATGTTGACCATGATCGTTCTTCCTGTCTTGTTTACCATCATGTATCGAGTGCCCAATGATTCAACAAAAGAACCGGCACCAGATCTTCCGGCACATATTAGCGACCTGGAATCTTACCTCCAATCTATGGAAAATCCCGCGCACTAAGGGCTCGCTCCACGACTCATCTCTCCTGGAGCGCATTCTGAAATCACTGCGGCCTTGCCCGAGGAAAGACACGTCTTGGCGTGCATGGGTTGGCCAGGTTAGACAACGGTCCTTTTTGAACTTTCCTTTGTATTCTTGTTACAATAATTAAATGACCACAATGCTTCCTCAAATTATCTGGCTGCCATTTATTCTTCTTACATGCCTCTCGGGATGTGTTGCCACGAGTGAGCTACTATCCGGACCGGCTTCTGTTGCTAATTCCAGACCGGAGCCCTCTTCCCTCAGGGAGCCTATTCAGATTGGAGTTTCAACACAAAAAGAGGTGAGCGGTATGTTGGGGAATCCTACTGAAGTCAAAACTCATTCACCAAATGGGACTCAATTGGAATCTTGGGCCTATGTGTCTCATGAAGAAACCGTTCAACCATACCAGTATGTTCTATTTGTTGGCGCCTTCGCATTTTCCCGTTCTCTCGTGAATGATTCTCCATCAGTTGCCATAAGCTTCTCCCCAAATGGCGTCGTCTCCGGCCTTACAGTTTCCACCCTGAATGCCTATGGTGATATACCCCCTTCCGAACTTTTCCCGGTCTCGGCTTCCTCCACCACTTTGTACGGGATGAGGAACCCGCAGATCTCTCATTCTCCCCACGCGACCGATTCTCATGTTCCATAA
>CBDUWS010000075.1:0-7406 GCA_965370985.1 uncultured bacterium | reverse complement strand
AGTTGCGTGGATTCTTTGATTGAAAGTTTGCAAGATACGGATTGGTTTACACGCCTTTCGGCGGCCTCTGCACTGGAAAAAATCGGAGATCCTCGTGGGCGAGAAGCCGTGAAACCCTTAATGAAAGATCCAGATTTGGTCGTCCGGCTTCGGATCGAACGAATGCTGGCCGCTTGGAAGAAAGAGGCCGTCAACGCCTAACATGTTAGGGCAGAACGGCCTTCAGCTCTTGACGAAGATCCTCTAATACATGGGGCGGGAGGTTTCGGCCCTGTGCTAAGCTGGCTTGAGCTTCACGAAGTTTTCGTTTAATAGTCGGAATCTTTTGTGCCAACGGGCCTTGTGGGTCAAGGGCAACAGCTTCATCTAAATGATGAAGGGCTCGTTCAAATTCTCCCGAAGCCCCTTCATAATCATGATCCAGCAAGTAGGCTCGACCTTCGACAAACCCTTCCTTGGCTTCCAACATTTGCCGCTGTAATTTTGCAGTTTGATCAAGGCCAATCGTACTTTCCAGCACCTCTCCTGACAAATCACGCAAGGTTTGCTTCACCACATCAGGCTGCTGGCCAGTGTAATAGCCTGCTCCGAAAACAACGCCGAGTAGAATAAACCATCGAATCATTTTCATAGACACCCCCTCCGCCGATTGATAGTGGTATGGTGATGAATGACTTGCTTCCTAGCAAGTCTGGACGGCCATCCGTCAGCTGGCACAACTCCCAATAAACACAGTTAGGCGAGTTTTTCTTCCGCAGACGACACCGCATCCGGAAACAAGGGCGCATACCCCCGCCCCACATATTCCTTCAACATTCGACGAGCACTAAATCGCGGAGCAACCGTGCGAATCGTATTTTTAATGGTTGTACACCAGCCATGCGGAACGCCATCAATGCCCCGATCGTAATACAAAGGAATCACTTCTTGCTCAAGAAGCCTGAATAGACCTTCACAATCCAACATATCCTGATCATCATTGGCCAGAGGTTCTTCAGGTAATGGCACGGCCCACCCGTTACTGCCATCATAGCCTTCCTTCCACCAGCCATCCAAAATGCTCAAATTGGGGACCCCGTTTAACGCGGCCTTCTGTCCACTCGTCCCACTGGCTTCTAACGGTGGGCGCGGATTATTCAGCCACACATCCACTCCCTGAACCAGGAATTTGGCCACATGCATATCGTAATCTTCGACAAACGCAATATGGCCACCCAGGTCGTGGGCTTGGGAAAATTGATAAATCTGGTGGATTAACTCGCGTCCCGGCTGATCGGCGGGATGGGCCTTCCCGGCAAAGATGATTTGGACCGGCTGCCAAGGATTCAACAATATCTTCTTTAATCGCTGTAGATCGGAAAACAACAGAGTAGCCCGTTTATACGTGGCAAACCGTCGAGCAAAACCTAACGTCAGCGGGCGAGGCTCAAATAATGCGCCGCCGGCTAGCACCTGAAGGGGCTCCATCGTCCCGTCGGTCCATGCCATCCGAACCCGCTGCCGAATGAAAACCAGCATTTTCCGTTTGAGTCGCTGTCGCGTGTCCCATAACTCCGCATCGGGCACCTCATGAATTCGTTCCCACAACCTCGGGTCATCGCACCGTTCCCGCCAGTCAGATCCCAGATACTTTTGATACAACGCATCCATTTCCTTGGCAATCCACGTTGGAACATGCACCCCATTGGTGACACTGTGAATAGGCACTTCATGCACCGGCCGTTCCGGCCACAGGATATGAAACATCTTTTTTGAGACCTGCCCATGTTCAAGGCTCACCCCATTAATGAACGCTGCCAGACGAATGGGTAAAGTCGTCATATGGAATTGATCGGCTCCCAACTCCGGGTGACGGCCCAACGCCATAAAATCTTCCTGCGTGAGTCCTAGATCCTCCCACCACCATTGGCAATGTTCGCGAATGAGGTCTGCCGAAAAAACATCGTGACCGGCGGGAACGGGAGTATGGGTCGTAAAGACCGTACTCAGACGAACTTGATCGGCCGCCTCGTCCAAAGACATCCCTTGCTGCACCAGTTCCCTGATCCGTTCGACCAAAAGAAAGGCCGGATGTCCTTCATTGGCATGCCACACATGAGGATCATGCCCCACCGCACGTAAGGCACGCACCCCGCCGATGCCCAGCAACAATTCCTGACAGAGCCGCGTGCGATGGTCTCCCCCGTAGAGTCGAGCGGTCAGATGACGATCCTCTGGTGAATTTTCCGGTGTATCGGTATCCAAGAGGTATAACGAGACCCGCCCCACCTGGATCTTCCAGATCACACACGTGACCATTCGGCTTCCCAGTTGGACTTGAACCTTTGCCAAATCCCCGGCTGGCGTCCGCGCCAAATCAATCGGCATCACCATCTGATCAACTGAATCATACACCGCTTCCTGCCACCCTTCGGTATCGATCACCTGCCGGAAGTAGGCCTGGTTATACATAAATCCCACTGCCACCAGCGGAATCCCCAGATCACTCGCTTCCTTTAAATGATCCCCAGCCAGAATCCCTAATCCTCCGCTATACAGTGGAACCGAGCGATGTAAGCCAAACTCCGCCGAAAAATAGGCAATGGTGCGGCCTTGGAACTGTGGGTAGGTTGTGCCAAACCAGTGATCCTTGGCTCCCATATACTCATGAAAGGCCTTCATCGCAGCCTGATACCGGCGAATAAACACCATATCCTGCCGGAGAATTTCCAATCGGCTGGGATCAATTTCTTGCAGCTGTTTCATAGGATCATGATGGGTCAAGCGCCACAAGGTCGGATCGAAGTGTGAAAAAACGGCTCGGCCTTCAGGCGACCAACTCCACCAAATATTACGGGCTAATTCAGAAAGATTCGTAAATTCTTTAGGTAACGTACGAGACGGATTATCCATAAAAATGCCTCACAAAGATTTCATAGGGAATAGTAGGGCGGCATCGCGAAGCCACTTCGCTTACCAATTTAGCATAGGTGAATGTGAAGAGATGTCAAGGGATAGACGCCAAGGACTCAGGCATTCCCGACAGGTCGACTGGCTCCAGCCTGAGCAAGCGAGACAACAATGGCAAACCGCTCTCCCACGATACGCGTAACCCGATTCATATGCTTAGCCAATTCTTTGGCTTCATCCGGTGGGAGATCACGGCGAAATTGCGGGTGAAGCCCCCACCATGTTTCCACTTCTTCTTCACCTTGGGTACGCGAAATCACACTGATGAGTTTAATTAAACCCTCGCCGGTCGTCCCCTCCGGAGCAGAAAGAGGAGTGGCAGATCCTGCCTGAGCCGCCGGTGTGCCAACTTGAGCTTCAGGCTTCTCATCTGCGACCGCTGTTGGTGCCGAGGAAGATTCGTCTTTTGGTTTCATCGCATCATCGAAAAGACTTTTAAGGGCTGGCACAACGGCGGACCCACACAAAAACGCTGCGGAGGTAATCTCCTGCTTGCCAGATGCCCCGGCTTTGGAGGCCACCCGCTCTGAGAAAAATTTGAAGTATTGATCACGTTCCTTGGTTTGATCGGTCACCACAAATTTAAACCCCTCATACACTTCTCGACTCTCAGAAACCGTTTGCCCGACCGACAGCATCACTTCCATATCATCAATTTCAGTCGAACTCAGGGAAGGAGCCAAAACGGTTTTCAATTGATGCGCGACCGAATCTTCCAGGCTATTCATGAAGTCTCGCTGAGCCTGGATGGGGACATAAAAGGCCGAGAGCCGATCCACCAAATTAAACAGCATGCGGAGAAATTCTAAATAAATATCCCATTCCTGCTTCCGCTGAAGCTTCAGAGCCTGTTGCTGGTCGGATCGTTTGATCAGGTTGACTGATTCACGAGACACGCTCATCATCGTATGAGCCAAATCTTTCAGGATACCGGTATAATTTTCTGTGGAGTTGCTTGGCATATAAGTGATTCCTTTGGTGATATGGAGACGAATTATAACTGAGGGTTTGGAGACCTGTCCAAGACCCCATATGACCGCGTTGCAACCCACTACGACCTATGCTATACACGGCCAACCCAAATCGTATAATGATAGATCACCTTCTGCCTGCCGCCTTCTCCATATAAATTCATGGATTCGACGCCTGTAAGCTCCAAACCCTACGTCCTTAAGCGCCTGCCCGAGGAATCCGCTCCACCGCCGCTTTCCCGCAACTACGCAGAGGAGCTGAATGCCCAACAACTGGCCGCTGTCGAGGCGGTCGATGGGCCGGCCCTTGTCATTGCGGGTGCCGGTAGCGGAAAAACACGAACGCTGGTCTATCGGGTTGCCCGACTCATTGACCTCGGCATCGCCCCCAGCTCTATTTTATTGCTGACCTTTACCCGAAAAGCCGCACAGGAAATGCTGGAGCGAGTGGGCGTCCTCATCGGACTCCGTAGCCAACAGGTCAGTGGAGGGACGTTTCACTCCGTGGCCAACCTCCTCTTGCGCCGGTATGGCCAGCCGGTCGGCTTGGAATCCGGGTTTACAATTTTAGATCGGGGCGATTCCGAAGATTTATTGAGTCTCTTACGAGGCCAACTCGGACTGAACGACATGGGCAAACGTTTTCCCCGGAAACATACCATCGCAGCAATGTTTGGAAAAACGGCGAATACCTTGGCTAGCTTGGAAGACATCGTCTTGGACGAATACAGTCATTTCGGGAATTTTTTGACTGAACTGACCAAACTACAAACCGCGTATGAATTGGCAAAACGGCAACGTCAGCTGGTGGATTATGATGACTTACTGGTTAAATTATTAGAACTCCTGGTTGTAGACGAGCAGTCCAGAGAAACCATTAGCCAAGCCTTTCGCTACATTTTAGTGGATGAATATCAGGACACCAATCGCCTGCAAGCCTCACTGGTACGCAACTTAGCCGCGACCCATCAAAACGTCATGGTGGTAGGTGATGACTCGCAATCCATCTATGCCTTTCGCGGCGCGACTTTTCGCAATATCATGGATTTTCCTGATTTGTTTCCCGGAACCACCATCTACAAGTTGGAAGAAAACTATCGCAGCACGCAACCCATCCTTCAACTCGCCAATAAGCTCATTGCCGCCGCCCCGGAACGATACAGCAAAACGCTCTATACCCGAAAAGAAGAAGGACCATTGCCGAGCCTTGTACAAGCCATGGGCGAGAACGCCCAGTCTCGATTCATTGCGCAAAAAATCTTAGAACTACGAGAAGAGGGTATCGCCTTAGATGAAATCGCCGTGTTATTCCGATCCAGTTTTCATGCCTTTGACCTGGAATTGGAACTCACGCGCCGGAATTTGCCCTTCATTAAACGTGGCGGGTTCAAGTTTATCGAAACCGCTCATGTCAAAGATCTGCTCGCGCACTTGCGGGTGATTCACAATCCATTAGACACCGTAAGTTGGAATCGCCTGCTGCTCCTACTCGAAGGCGTCGGACCCAAAAAATCCAAAGATCTCATTGCCATGATCTTGCAAGCCCACGGCAGCTACGAGGGACTCAAACACAGTACCGGCCGATCTGCTGCCGGCTTGCGCCATTTGGCGGCGACGCTCGAGCAATTAACTGAAGAACCCCTCAGCCCCGCCGTGTTGCTTGGAGAGATGCTGGAATATTATCTGCCGCTGCTCAAAGACCAATATGACGATTATCCCAAACGTATTCGCGACCTGGAGCATTTATCCGTCATGGCGGAACGCTATCCGGACCTCAATCAATTCCTCTCCGATCTCACGCTGGAACCACCCAACGAAAGCGTTTCAGATGTTGAGGCTCCGGATCAGGATGATGAGCGGCTGATTCTCTCTACCATTCACTCGGCCAAGGGGCTGGAGTGGCGCTGTGTCTTTGTCATCTGGTTGGTAGACGGTCGATTTCCGTCAGCCTACTCCTTCTCCACCCCGGATGACCTGGAAGAAGAGCGCCGGCTGTTGTATGTGGCCATCACCCGGGCCAAGCAACACCTCTTCCTCACCTACCCCATTAATGTGTACGATAAGATGACGGGGGCGGTCCTTTCTAAACCTTCACGGTATTTCGATCATATTCCCCCCTCACATTTCGAAACCTGGAATTTAGTCGAAGAAGATCAGACCTATTCCTGGAGATAACCTCGTGCCAACACTTATTAAGGAATCTGGAGTGATGCTTTCATCATTCTCAACTTCTTCGTCATACCCGCGGAGGCGGGTATCCAGAAAACCTAACAAAGCCCTGGATTCCCGTTTTCACGGGAATGACCGTACTGGGGAACAAGAATCTAGCTTTTTCCTAAATTGCAAACTTCTTAGTAAGAAAACCATACGCACAATTGTCTTTGCCGTACTCATGGGAATGAGCATCGAAGGAATGGCCGGGGCTAATGAGGCTTCATCAGCAAATCGACCCAACCCGCGAAATCCGTGGCCGGCCTTGCTGCAACAAGCTGAGACCTTAGGGCTCCCAACGGGATTTCTCACACACATCGACCCTGCATTTGTGAACATCACCTTCGAAGACCTCCGAACCTACGCCGCCGAATATCACCCCGAAGACCACCGGATGATTCTCAATATGCGGCTCTCCTTTAACGAAGCCGGGGGCGCATTAGCGGATCTGGCCCGCATGACACACCACGACCTGGCCTTGCTCTATCATGAACTGCTGCATGCCTATTTGGATTATCTATACGCTGACACACACCCAACACCGCTCACAACTACAGACCAGCAGGTATTGGGTTTTGCCAATAGCCAAATGGCCTGTCATTACCGCTTTGTCCGGATCAACCCGATTCGGCAGCTCAAAAGCGCGACGGAACTGCGCTTTCTGTCCGACCAAGATTCCTGGGAAGTCATGAACGAAACCTGGGCGGTTTTTGTCGGATGGGTACTCTGGACGAAACTGGAACTCTTTGACGGAAAACTTTCAGACAGTACCTGGACGCCAGCCCTTATTGAGCAATGGACCGACCGATTAGAAAAAGCCGTCGAATCAGGAGAATTGCTCGGCTACTATGAACCGGACGATCCTGAAGAACGAAAGGTCGCTCGTAAACGCTTCATCGCCCCCTCGAATGGTTTGACTCCCCAAGATGTGGAACATCTCCTCACCAAGGTTTTACAGGAACCCGCCGAATTAGTTGAAGCCTCCAAAGCCGTGTTTGAACAGTATCAAACCGGCCTAGAACCACCGCCTTCTTGCGAATAAACTCGTCCTCGAAATCGGGTAGACTTCACCCAAACAACCATGCTAGCTTCAAAATCTTTCCCCTCTTTTATTGATTAAATTATTTCCTCTCCCCAGCGGGGAGAGGACTAAGGTGAGGGGAGGAAATATTGGTTGTTAAAGATAACACAAGCGCCTGTAGCTCAGTGGATAGAGCACTTGCCTCCGGAGCAAGGGGCCACAGGTTCAAATCCTGTCAGGCGCACCAAGTATAT